>JARGFM010000012.1 GCA_029210725.1 Bacteroidales bacterium
CTAGTTCCTCGTGTAGGATCTTCAAGGTAAAGCCTATCCAACTCTTCCATGATCTGAAGGTCTTTGTTGCTGGCTTTCGTTGGCGTATAATAGAGCGAGCTTCTGGGAATACCCAAAAGTTCACATTGATAGCATATACTCATTGCTCCTTCTTCTCGTTCGACCATCTGCCGGCGGGTATCCAGTGGGATCATAGAACCTTTTTTTTAACCAGTTAAGATCTACCGATAGTTGTCCTATCTGATGAATCAAATCCTCATTTTCCTTCTTAAGCTTCTTGACCTCAGTAGACTCATCCATGGCCGAGCTGAATACCTTTCCTGCATTGGTTAAAAAATCTTTCTTCCATTGCGTGATTAAATTCGGATGTACCTGATAAAGCTGTGCGAGTTCAGATATTGTCTTAGTCTCCTTTATTGCTTCAATAGCAACCTTGGCCTTAAAATCAGCCGTAAATGTTCTTCTTGACTTTCTCATATGACAGAAATTTTAAAGTTATTAATTTTCTGTCCAGTTTTTTTAGACCATCATAAAATATCCTGGCGGGCAAAGTCCTGTGAAAACGCTTGTTACCTTCCTATAATAGGTTTTTTACAAAGAAAATGAAAATAATCCAGAACCAGATGGGGGTAAAAGGGTGTTTCGGGTGTGTAACAGGTGACAGTAAAAGGGAACACAAAACCCAATTATAAATTTTCATTAAAATCTGAGATCATGAAAAAGTTATCTTTTTATTCGTTTGCAGTTCTTCTGGCAGGGGCGCTTTTTATCACTGCCTGTGAAAACACATTCAACGGCCCCGGAACGGAGGATGAAAACAGTATTCTTCCCGGGCAGCTCACCGTGGAAATACCTGATGCACTGCTGGAGGATCTATCTGCTTTGAAAGGGGCCCCTGTGGTGGACACTCTGAAGGGAAGAGAGATCTACGGCCATCTGAGGTTTTTTATTCACACCGGCGATCATGCTGCCCGCATGGTGAGGCATATGATCTACGGTATTCGCAGGTACAATATTGACCAGGTTAAGACGGTCACTTATGAGAGTGAGGATGATGGCCGTATTAAGAACCTGGTGGTGGTTGAAGGTCCCGAATTTGACGGACGCACCTGGGAGTACGGACTTACCATAAGTGATGCAGAATCGGAAGGTGAAGCTGATGGCGGGAAAGGCATGCAGATCTTCTGGAACAAAAATCCCAAAGAAGGCATCAGCATTATCAAGCCATATAACCTGGATCGTACTCTGGAAAGAGAGATGGCCAGGACCATGTTCCGGATCGATTACAGCGGGGCAGGTGAACTTGGTTATGAGCATCATATGATTGTCTCCATTGCCGGTATGCCTTCCATCGATCCTCTGCTGGCACCCTTTGCCATGGACGGTATGAAGATGTTTGTGGGACAGAATGGCGACTTTGTGGATGTCTACGGGAATTCCAGTCACCCCAATGCCAAATTCCTGACGGAAAAGGTGGGTTATAACTGGGCTTTTGCAGCTTCCGGATCGAAAGTGGATGATGCCGCAGTTGCTGAGCTTGGTCTGCCACTGAGTAGCCTGGATGCAGAGGGACGTGATATCTTGCTGGAAGAGTTTTCCATTTATAATGTTCTTTACAATGAGGTCAAAAACATTTGGCCCCATGCCAGTGAAGAGATTCTTAATGCCTGGCTGACCAATACCGAAGCCCCCGGTTTTTTCAACAGCCATGGTTTCATTCAGGGAGGGGAAGCTCCTGGAGAGCAGTTCCTCCCATTGATGGAGCGTATTGTCGATCTTTCACCATATAATCCCAAGACTATCGCAAACCTGGAGATAAACTTTAATTAGGGACTCCAGATATCCAAAGCCCTTTCCTTGTCAGGGTCACAGGAGGCTGTATCGAAAGGTGCGGCCTCTTACTTTTGTAAAGGCCCTTCTTTGTTACCGAAAAATCCTGGAGCAGGCTGTTCATTTCTTATATGCCATGGTATTTATTTATTCGCTTAATTGTATACCGTATGTGGACCCGCTTAGGTAAATTATTGCAAATTGCCCAGGGCGACCGGCCCATGATTGCCGCATTGCTCATACAGGCCTTTTGTACAGGGATTTTCGTAGGGGTACTGGAGCTGGAAGCAAATACCGTATTTGTGGAAGCTTATGGTGCTGAACGTGTCCCTTTTGCACTGATGGCATCTGGTCTGGCAGGAGTTTTAATCGCGGCCATTTACGGATATTTCAGCAAGCAGCTCAAATTGCGTGCCTTTGGTATCCTGAACCTGGTGGTGGTACTTATTGCAAGTGCAGTTTTACTGGGGGGGCTTCATCTGATAGAAAGGGATTACTTTGATTTTGCCACCTTTGTATTTGCCGGGCCTCTCATCCTGATTACACTACTGGGATTCTGGACCACGGTCAAAGGAAGGCTCTCTTCCAGCAGGGGGAAGCAGTTAAGCGGACTGATCGAAGCAACCCTGGTGGGGGGAATGGCTATCTCCCTTTTTGCCACTCCTGTTCTGGTCTCCGCGGGAATCAGGATTTATCAGATTCTTTACGCGGGCATGGGAAGCCTGGTTATTGCCAGCGGGGCCCAGATGTACCTGTTGTCACGTCCGGGGCAACAGGGCGGAATTTACAGAAACAAGAGCGGCAGTGCAGGGCCCATCAGGTTGTTCTCCCACAGGTATACGGCCCTGATGGCAACTTTTGTGATTATCGGGGTGGCCATATCTGTATTGCTCTACTATCAATTTTTGTCTGTGGCCCAGGACCGTTTTTTCGGAGGGATCCAACTACTTGAGTTCCTGGGGTTATTCTTTGGGGTCGGTGTGTTACTGGCCTGGTTCATGAAGCGGTTCCTGTTCAACTGGATCAAAAGCAAATCCGGGATCAGGATGACCCTGTCGCTAATGCCAGTCTTATTGCTCTTCCTGACAATTCCTGCTGCTATATTCGGGGAAAGTTATGGTTATGGAAGCAGTACCGGGCATTTTGCCTCTTACTTCCTCCTGATTGTATTTTCCTATCTTTTCAGCCGCTCTATGAAGGTAGCCCTGGAGAATCCTTCCATGAACCTGATTTACCATTCCCTCGACCGAAGAGAGAGAGAGAATGTTCAGTCGGGTATTGAAGGGGTTTTCAGTCAGATTGGAGTGTTCACAGCCGGACTATTTCTCTCCCTGTTTGTGATGCTTCGTTTCGTAGAGTTATACCATGTGACCTACATTTTATTTGTCCTGTTGCTGACCTGGTTTTTGGTGGGTTTGTCGCTCTACAGAAGTTATCGCAGGTTGCTGAAGCTTAATCTTGAATCGGAACGAATCACGGACCCCTATGAACAGAGTCTGGCGCAGATTGGACAATACGATGTGGGAAACTCCCGCTTCTCCCTGGAACTGATAGAATTCAACCCTTATTTTTTTCATTTTGTATCCAGAGAGCGTCAGCTCGCTTTACTGTCCCATGCCAATGCCATGGTGCGCAGGGTGATCTGGGATCATATTTCAAAATCATCTCCAGGCCTGACCGATATTACTATAAGTCAAATGTTTGTAAATGAAAGAGAACCGGATATAAAGGAGCGGATCAGGCAACTGAAAAAACGCAAGCTGAAATCAAAGCTGGGACTGCAGGAAGCTTTTATCAGGGAGCGTCTTAATAAATTCAATAAAGTAGAGAGTCAGCCTGATAACTCCATAGGTGAGGTATTTCGGTCAGGGGAGAGCCATGAGCTTATGGCGGCCCTTTATTACGTGGCTGAGTCAAAGGATCAAAAGCATCTGCCCGAGGTCATTTCCCTTTTCAGGGACAGGGACCCGGATACCCGGGGGGTAGCAATTTCTGCAGCCGGCTGGCTTGACCTGGGGGGAAATGCTGATAAAATAATTGATTTGCTCATCGATCCGCTGCACTATAAGACCGCCTGGTCCACACTGGTGAAACAGGGCGAGAATGTTCTGGATGAACTGGAAATGGCCTTTTACAAGCCGGAAGCGGATATTCGTATGCAAACCCGCATTGTTTCTGTTGTTTCGGCTATTGGCGGAAAGCGAGCCATACAACTCTTGCTGCAGAAGCTGGAGTATCAGCACCGCGAAATATTTCATTCTGTTGTGCAGGGCTTGTATACCAATAATTTTGAGGCGACAGTTATCCAGGAGGCACAGATTCAGAATGCCATATTACGGATGATCCAGGCGGGGACCTGGATCATGGCTGCCAGAATTTCTGTTCGAACCGATGATCCCGGAGGTTGTCTGTCCCGGGTGATTGATCTGGAGCTTTGGGAGCTCAACGAATTGATCCTGATGCTGCTTACTATGATTTATGACCGAAGCTCGGTGCGCAGAATTAAAATCAGTTTGCTGGACAGGCAGTCTGATGATCGTCAGATGGCCATCGAGTTACTGGAATTGCTGGTACGGGAGCCCCTGAAAACGGTTCTGGTTTCCTATTTCCATGATGTATCAGTGAGGGAGAAGCTGGACAAGTTGAAGGACCTATATCCCATTGATGTTTTCCCGGTGGATATGTTACTGAAGCGAATTCTGAACCGCAGCGGGGCTCAGATAGGCGATTTCATTAAAATAAGTGTACTTGAGAGGATGGGAAATGAGCCCCGGTTTTTTGATGAACAACAAATCATCGCTCAGGGATTTCATCCCAATCCGAGGATCAGGGAGATTGCAGCCTGGCTGTTACGCAAAAATAATCCGGAACAATATGACCTGCTGACCGAAAGGCTGGATTTTCCTGATAATAGTTTTCCGGGCCACGAAGACATGGTCCGCTGGTACCTGGATACTACGATGAGACTGACATCCTGGACCTTATTCCTCCATGTTGGAGTTAATTCTTTATTTAAACTTGTCTCCATAGCAAGACCATTTACGGATGAGTGGTCTGCCGGTACAGACTCTGTAATTCTTGCCAGATCGGTATCTGCGGAAGAATTTACCACCCTTTCAAATGGAATTGCAATAATTGCGGCTCATCAGCCCGAAATTTTGGAGCAGATTCGTTATCTTGGTACCATAGGAGCATGCGAGGCCTTTCTGATAGATCGAAAGGATTTTGTTGAACTTTTGTTTGACGAAAGAAGTCTGTTGCATATTTTTTGTAGTTTCCTGAACCAGACTTCTTAGAAGTTGTTTCAGGAATTGGCGAAGCGATTATTGAAACTAGTTTATGGGTGAACCCTCCATGATAAATACCGGGGTGTTACAGAGAAATCCTTTTCCGGGCAGTCGGCCTTTTTTTTCAGCCGAAGATCAATTCTTTTTTGGCAGGGATGAGCCTGTGTCACAGGTGCTCAAAGTTCTTCTCAAAAAAAGATTTGTGGCCATGGTTGGTGCCTCTGCCTCGGGAAAGACCTCTCTGATACAGTCAGGAATAATACCGGTGCTTCTTTCCGATATGAAAGAGGAGTGGGTTCCCATTTATATCAGGCCCGGGAAACGACCCATGGAGAGCCTGATCAGGGGAGTTCAAAAGATTTTTTCCAGGAAGATATCAGAGTCAGACGTACACTCTTTTCTCAATGATTCGCAAAGTCTGGGTAATTTTCTCATTGAGAAAGACCTGGGTAATTACCATTATCTTCTTGTGGTGGATCAGTTCGAAGAGCTTTTTACCTGGCCTTCTATAGGTAAAAAAAGAAGAAGCGGAAAAAGTCCGGATGCACAGCAGTTCATCAATCACCTGATGAGAATGGTGGATGAGGAGGAACCCAGAATCTTTCTGATGCTCTCGATCAGATCCGAATTTCTGGATTATTGTTCCAGTTTCAGAGGGTTGACCGAGCATCTGAACAAAAGCAAATACCTGCTTCCCCGAATGAGCCGGGATAACCTGAAAGAGGCTATTCTGGAGCCGCTCCATGTGGCGTCCATAGAGGCGGAGAGTGGCTTCGAGGATTATCTGCTGAACGAACTGGAAGATGTGGAACCTCAGCTTCCCCTGCTGCAGAATGCTTTGAAGCAAACCTGGGTGCAATGGAAAAAACGTGGCAAGGCCGACCAGCCTCTGACACTGGATGACTACCAGGCCGGAGGTACCATTCGTGGCGGACTGAGCAGGGATCTGGAGAATATATACCATTCAATGGAATTCTACCAGAAAGAGATTTGTGAAAGGATATTTAAGACCATCGCCTATAAAACGGGCAGGCAGGAGGTCTTCAGCCGGAGGACAAGCCTTGGCAGTATTGCCCGGATCGCTAAGTGCAGCGTGGATCGCATTCTGGAGGTAGTGGACATTTTTGAAAAGGCAGGGCACCCTTTTCTCAGCAACAAGTTATCGGAGACCATGTCCTCCGAAACCAGGATTGAGCTGCCGCATGAATCCCTGATAAATATATGGGACAGACTTCACCAATGGGTGGAGGAGGAGGATGAATCCATCAGGATGTATCTGTATCTTTCTCAGGCATCAGCGTCCTATCAGCGCGATATGGGGGCTCTGCTGGTTGCTGATGAATTGCAGAAGGCGATTGACTGGGAGAGAGAACAGAAACCAAACCCCGCATGGGGGATTCAGTTTGATCCCGCCTATGAAAGGGCCATGGTGTTCCTGAATACCAGTGAAGAAGAGTATCTCTGGAACGAAAAGCGAAAAATCATCCTTAAACGCAGGAAGCATATTCTGAACCGTTCCATCATTGCCGGTAGTTTGGTGCTTGCGACAGCAATTGCCCTGATGGTTTATATTTCTCAGAAAAGGCCTGCTGAAACCGATCAGCAGGTCCGGGTTGTGATGGAGCAATCCCCCTCCATATCCCAGGGAGAGCAGGGCCCTGTTATGGATGATATCCGTGAAACCGGAGAGGAGGGCCCGGGACCGAGGGAGGATCAGGGCCCGGACCGGGTGAATGAGCAGGACGGCATCCGGACACACTCTGAAGAGCCTGGCACGGAGATTGTTATAGTTCCTGCCGGTCCCCGGGAGATCCCTGGTGGGCAGGCCGAGACCGGAGAGACCTCCGGAGAGACCGCCGGGGAGAACGCCGGGGTGATCATGGAGGAGGAAACGGAACCGGCATCCGCAGCAGACAGGATGGGGGAACTCATCATATCCATCGCTAAAGATGCCGCTTACCAGAGTGTCAGCCTTACCAGAAACCCCGATCTCCAGGGTCTGGTTGCCTATCAGGCCTACCTGCTGAACAAAAGACATAGCGGGGATTCCTTTGACCCGGATATTTACAAAGGTCTGTACGAATCCATGAAGAAACTGATTTCACCGGCTTATAACATTTATCCGAATCTGCGAAATTCCATTAAGGCCATGGAGTGGCTAAACCGATCCGGAAGCATTCTGGCAGCAAGTAGTGATGGAGATATTAAAATACTATCGGGGAATATCGCTAACCGGGCAGCACAGATCAACCTGGCCGGGACGGGATACAACAATGAATGCCTGGGAATAAGCCCTGATGAGCGGATTGCCGCAGTTGGCACCAATGGGGGAGGATTGTTGTTTATTGAATTGGATAACCGGGGCGAACTGATTCACACGAATATAGAGCAGGGGTACGTGGTTCTTTTTATTGAAAACCTGGGACGCAGCGGTAGTTTTTTATCTGCCGGGACCAGCAATAAAATACTGAAGTGGGATTACAGCAGTTTCACCCCTTCCACGCTGGTGACATTAAGTACCAGGCCCCTTGCACTGGTCACTTCAGGGAGTGGTTCCACGGCGGCTTTTGCAACAGCCACGGGCCGGCTCTATACCATGGATGTAAGAGATACAACTACTCTGGAGCAGGTCAATAGTTTTGGACGCAATCAGGTCAGAGCACTGTCCTACAGTCCGGGAGAGCGCTTCCTGGCTGCCGGAATGCTGGATGGTTCGGTAAAGGTTTTATCCGGTGATGGCAGGAGGAACCTGGCCAACCTGTTCGGACCAGGCGCCAGGATATCCGCTCTGGAATTCAGTCCCGATGGCAGCCTGTTGGTGGCCGCTTCACATGACGGGAATGTATATATGTGGAACGCTTCCGATTGGGATGTTCCGCCTGTGGTATTTACGGAAAATAATGGGTTTATTCTCTCTCTGTGCTTTAACCGGAACGGCAGTTACTTTTACAGCGGAAGCGTTGCCTATCCCCGGATGGTTGGCAGGCCCTCAAAACCTGAGCAGATGGCAGAAGGCTTTTGTTCCTTGCTTGGCAGAAATCTGACCCGGGAGGAGTGGAACCGGTTTTTTGGGATAGATATGCCTTATGAAGAGACCTGTCCGAGATGAGATTAATACGAATATGGATATGCCAAAAAGGATAGTCATTTTCTTCTTGCTGATTCTGGGTCTGCATACGATCATGGCACAGGATCTGGTCGATTGTATCTACCTGCTTGAGGATGGCAGAGAGGCTTATGAGGCCGGAATGGTGGAACTGGTTCCCGAGTTATTACTGGAATGTATTCGAACCAACGGTCTCAGCGGTGAAGCAAAAAAAGAGGCCTACAAACTCGTCATCAACTCCTATCTGTTTGATTATCTTTCTGATGAAGCTGACAGTCTGATGGACCATTTCGTGCTTGAATTCCCTGACTACAGGGCCGCGAATTCAGATTCCCAGGGATTTGTTTTTCTGCTGGACTCTCATTTGAGAGCACAGGGGATTGATCCGGATGTTGTTCCGGGGGATGCTGAACTCTCCGAAGAAGATAATGCTGACAAAGGGCTCCTGAAGCGCAGAGTCATCACCAAAGGGGCAGGTTATGGGAATTCGGTGGGATTCACTTTTGGAATTCCAATGAGCCTGCCGATGACTGCGGAGGGATTCAGTGTTGGAAATCCGGCCGGTGATGAAAGTCATTTTGGATTGTTGCCTGGTTTACAGCTTGGAGCAACTGGCAACCTGATTCTTAAGCCCAAACTGGAAGCCTCTGTGGGTTTGCTTTACAGCCTGTCCCGCTTCAGTTATTCAGCTACCCCCATGTCTTTCACCTCCTACCGCTATGAGGAGGCACAACACCAGCTGTTAATGCCTCTTTCGGTGATCTATAAGTTTAACCCTGAAGATATGAGGATATGCTATTATCTCAGGGGGGGGGCGGAACCTGGCTTCCTTTTGCTTGCTTCGGGCAAGGGTACCAGAACTTTTGAAAGTACCCGGGATGATCTGTCTGTAGAAAGAGTAGAAATTACGGAATCCAGAAAGCCCTTCAGTCTGAATTTATTGCTTGGCGGTGGTGTCAGGATACCGCTGAATAAGGCCTTTATTTACGCGGAGGCAAGCTTAAGCTCTGATATCTTTCGGTCGAACCGGGACACTTACCGTTATCCAGACAACGACCTTACCTGGGTGCTTTATCATGTGGATAGCGATTTCCGGGTTTTTCAGCTATCCATATGGGCAGGGATTTGTTGGGATCTTACAAAGGAATAGAAATAAGATATGCTTAAATACAGCTTCATTTTCATACTGCTGACAGCTCTTCTCCTCTCCTGTGAAAGGGAGATCTCACCGGAGCAGGCTGATAGTTTCATCAAGTTTTACGGGAACTACCTGGTCGATCAGGCGGGAGATGTGGAAGTGCTGGCAGATGGCGGATACGCCATCTGCGGCACCGAATCGAGTCCAACATTTGGAAAAAGAATGATCCTGATCGTCACCGATTCCTATGGCAATGTTCGAAGCGGTTTTCCAAAGTATTTTGTTGAGGAGGGGCTGGAGACCGGAGGCACGTCCCTGATCGCACTTGAGAATGGATCAGATGGTTTTTTTATTACCGGATTCGTGGAGCGTCCGGTGGCGGGTTCAGAGGAAGTGCAGAAGGATGTTTTTTTGGTTAGAGCCTCAGCTACCGGGGACGAGATCTGGCAAAGAAGTTATGGATCGGCTGATGATGAACTGGTGGATCATTCCGTAAAAAGGATCAGCTCGGGATATCTGCTGGCAGGGCACAAAATTCATGAAGGGAAATCGGATATTCTGATTATGGGGCTTACTGAAGAGGGTGATTCCATCAGGCTGGGCTTGAACTACAGCAATCCTTATGCCGAGAATTCCGCTGCTTCCTTCCTGTTGAATACCGGAGAATTCTATCTCTGTGTCTGTACCTATGACAAAAAGAACAGTGCTGGAACAGGGATACAGATCCTGAGCTTCGATGATGAACTGAGTCCGATAGCTAAAAACATCTCAGGTGATTTTAATGAGTACGGCATGTGTATTATCGAAGAGGGCCCTGAGGAATTTCTTGTCCTGGGAAACCGGGAGAACGGAACAGGACATAGTGAACTGGTGCTTTATGGGATTGAGACCAATGGTCTGCTAATAACAAATTCATCACTTCTTGCAAGCATTTCAGCGCCAGGCACGGACTATAAAGGGCAGAGGCTGGTTGAGACAGCCTCCGGGAAGCTAGCCATTGCCGGGACCAGGCAGATAGGGAACAACAGCGAAATCCTGCTGCAGTTTTTCTCCTCCTCCTACCAGGCAGAAGAGGGAGTTTCCTACGGATCCTCCGGGACCCAGACAGGCCGGGATATTGAACTTACCAAGGATGGTGGGTTTGTTCTGCTGGGCACCAATAATTATGGAGGGGGCAGTAATATCTCTCTATTGAAAACCAGTGCAACGGGTGATATATAATGGCACATGAAAAAAAGAAATTAAACCAGATGAGGGACTTGTTGTTCCTTCCGTTGTCACTGATGCTGTTCATGACAAATGGCTTGATCTGGGCTCAGACAAGCGTTCATCTGGAACGGAATGGAGTGCTTACTGACCTGATATGTGAAATTGCAGGCAGCTATCAGTTTATTGGTACTAATCCGGATGGTATTCCAGGCACTTTTGCTCTCTTTACTAGCGGCGGAAGCCCTGTTTCGGGACATATAAGCGATACGGATCTGACCGACGATATGGCTGTTCTCGATCCTGTTGGACTGGATGGAGAATACCGTGTCCGGTATTCTTATCTGCTTGGAGAGGTGACCATGAGTGTCTCCAGTAATTTTACGGTGACACTCCTGGACAATATTGAGATTCAGAGTTTGCCGGAGCGGGTCTGTAAAAATGATTCCCCCTATCCGCTTGTTCCTGTACCGAGTCTGTCTGATCCGGGTGCCACTTACACTTTCTCAGGGCCGGGTGTCTCCGGGAACCAGAGTACAGGTTACTTCTACAATCCGGCCAGCTCGCAGGTATCGGAAGGATGGATACAGATCAGCCTTTTATATAACTCCTCACTGGGATGCAGCGTTCTAAGCAGCATCTCTATTTACAACAGCTTTGTTCCTGAACTCACTTTCTCTGCAACTTCTTCCTGCATTCCATCTACCGGAGGCCTCATTCAGTTTGATAACACAAGCTCAGGTAAATATGCGGTGGAAAGCTGGGGCTGGAATTTTGGAGATCCCGATAGCGGGCCTGATAATAACAGCAATGAGGAAAATCCGGATCATTTTTATCCCAGGCCCGGTACCTGGAGTGTCACTTTGTCGGCAGAGACTTATGATGGCTGTATAGCCAACCGGACCCGGAATGTGGTCTTTTCGGATCAACCCATTGTGGATTTTACCTGGATCACAGATTGTTTTATCCGGGGGGAGCATACCTCATTCCTGGATCGTTCAGAATCCCCCTTTGCCACCATTAATGATTTACTCTGGACCTTCAGGACCACCAGTGGCGGAGTACTGGGGCAGATTGCCAGTACGAACCCGGACGACACCATTCGTTTTCCCTTTACCTCTCTGAATGAGTACCGGATAAGCCTGGATGTAGAAAATAATCTGGGTTGTTCGGGTTCTGTTACAAAGACTATTTCCCTGAAACCCATTTATACCCTGGGCACCGAAGGCTACCTGGAAACCTTTGATGACGGGCCTGCAGACTGGCTTATTGATTCAGAGGATGACCTGGAGAGCTGGATACTTGGTGAGCCTGATTTCTCCGGGTTTAATCCGGTAGCCGGAGATCTGGCCTGGTATACGGGCTTACCTGCCGTTGCCGCTTATTTGGAGAACTCCTGGATCGAGAGCCCCTGTTTTGACCTTTCGGCACTCTCCATCCCGCTGGTACAGCTGGATATCATGAAGAGTTTTGTGCCGGGTACAGATGGTGCGGTTATGCAATACCAGTACCAGGTGAGTGAGGGATGGAAAAACCTGGGTGTTGTGGATGGAGGGATCAACTGGTTTAATAGTTACGGAATATTCAACGAACCCGGCGGAAGCAGCATCGGATGGAGTCTTCTAAGTTTTGAACCCGATGAAGATTGGGTGCGTGCAGGCTATGCGATGGATGTTCTTGCCGATGTGCCCTATGTAAAATTCCGCATAGCGCTTGGCACAGGAGGCAGGCTATCGATGGGAAATCAGGGTTTTGCATTTGATAATTTCTACCTGGGGGAACAGAACAGAAACTCCATCCTGGAACATTTTACCAATTCTTCCTCCAGTGAGGCCATTGCCGCTGATATTGTCGTGGAACAGTTTGCAGAGGACCATGCAAACCTGGTCATCGATCTTCAGTACCACATGGATTATCCGGGTTACGACCCCATGAATATGAACAACCCGGTCCCTCCTTCGGTCCGATCCTTCAACTATGGTGTTCCATCGGTTCCCTATGCGGTGTTAAACGGGGGCTCTGAACCGGAAAATCGCTACGATTTCTCAGATCCATCTGAACAACCTACCGGAGAGGTCCTGAAGGCATCCTCACTGGATATCTCACCCTTTGATATGGAGCTGACGGCAGAGTTTCAGTGGAACCGTCTGTCAGGCAGTGTAGATGTCAGCTGTAAATCGAATACTTTTGACTCCAATGTTCAGCTTTATGTGGTAGTCCTTGAAAAGCTGGTCACTGCCTATTCCGGCGCCAACCAGACCACCTCCTTCCGGAATGTCGTGCTCGATATCCTTCCATCGGCCAGTGGTAAGTTACTTGGTAATGAATGGGGAAGTGGTGTTTCGAAAAGCCAGGATTTCAGCTGGGACTATCCTTCCTTTGTGGAGGACGTGGAAGACCTGGTCCTGGTGGCCTTTGTCACGGACAGGGACCAGAATCTGATCCTTCAGTCGGCCCGGCTGGAGTATGACCCGGCAACCGGATTGGAAAACAGAGAGATAGCTGAGGAGAAGCTTGCTGTATATCCAAATCCGGCAAATGGATTTGCATATGTTAATTTCGGGAGGGAGATAGGTCAGGAAGGTCAGTTACAGATTGCTGACCTCCAGGGAAGAACGGTGATGACGACTGTGCTTTCTCCCGGGTATTCCATTTATAAACTGGAGTTCAAGGACCTTGCTCCAGGCATATACCTGTTGCGCTGGATCGAATCCGGGGCCCTGTCAGGACAGGGGAAGCTGGTGCATGTACACTGATTACTGCTCCTGAAGAAGAGCATTTGCAAACTCCTTCCCAAAATGGACCAGTTTGTCAGCTTCCTGACTGCTGGGAAGAAACCTTGCGGTCTGGCCTTCGCCCACAACTTTCAATTTCAGGTTTTTCAGATGGTCCTCGATCAGTTTAACTGCTTCCCCGCTCCATCCAAATGAACCAAAAACAGCAGCATATTTGCCTTTATCGCGTATGGGATTAATTACTGAGAAAAGCTTGTAAACGGGCAACAGGGTGTTCTGGTTTATGGTTGGCGAACCTACGATGATCGCATGAGCTTTTACCACATGTTCCTCCAGATCTCCCAGGAGGATATTTTCAATATCAACGAGGTCGACCTCGATATTTTCTGCTGTCTTCAGCCCGGAGACCACCAGCTTTGCCATCTCCCCGGTATATCCGTAGGCTGATATATAGGCAACCAGTACCCGGTTGCTTTTATTGGATTCTTCCAGGTATTTGCTGGCAAGCCTGAATGAACGGTCTATCCTCTCTTTCCAGCCGGACCGGAGGATGGGGCCATGGCCCGGACAGATCATATCCACCGGAAGCAGTTTTATTTTCTCAATGGCTTTCAGCATAAACTTGCTATAGGGTTTCAGGATCACATCAAAGTAGTAATCAAAGGCATCGTTATAGTCTCCCACCAGGTCATCAAACATTTGTTCGTGAGCAAAGTGAGCTCCGAAGGAGTCACAGGTGAAGAGCAAGCCATCTTCTTCCAGGTAGGTGTATATGGTGTCGGGCCAGTGCAGGTTGGGTGCACCAATGACCCGGAGCTTCTTATTGCCCAGATCAATCACATCTCCATCTTTCACTTTCAGGGCATTAAACGGGCGGTTCAACATTTCGCCCAGGTAGGTCAGTGCTTGTCCGCTTCCCACCACGATAGCCTCAGGGGCCAGATCGAGGAGGTGTATCAGGGAGCCGGAATGGTCGGGTTCAGTATGATTGCATACAATGTATTTGATCTCTGCAGGATCAGTTAGGGAAAGCAGTTTATTCTTAAATTCCGGCCAGTATTTTTCCTTGACTGTATCAATGAGTGCTTTTTTTTCTGCCTCAATAAAGTAGGAATTGTAGGTGGTTCCGAATTTGGTTTCCATGACGATGTCGAAGGTAACAATGTCCTGATCCAGAACACCAATCCAGTTCACATTCTCACTTAGCTGCAGAATTTTTGTATTATCCATTAAATGCTCCGTTTAGGCTGCAAATATAGATAAAAAAAGCTGTTCCGCCGGAACGGAACAGCTACTGAAAACTCACAATCTGAATGTAACGGACCTTAGATCGTGGAGATCACATCCATTATTTGGAGCAATCTGATTTTTTCGTGCTTTCTGATTTTTTTGCGTCGCTGCCTGCCGATTTTGTTTCAGAGGAGCAATCAGCACTTTTAGTTGCTTCCGCAGATTTCTCAGTCTTAGCTTTTTTCTTGGGATCTTCATCCTGAAGAGAAATCAGAATAAGGTTGCTATTGTTAGAAGCTATGGCTGGAGCTGCTATGCCACCAATAAAAAGTGCAAGTGCTAAAATGGCTAATGTCTTTTTCATAATCTATAAATTTTTAAATCGGTTTCTGGAGTGCAATATAGAGGATGAACGAAGGAGATGTTGTTAAGACAATGTTAAAAAAGAGTTCCAGCTCTTTTATTTGAAGGTGGCAATTGGAGTGACACCACCGGTAACCCGCTGACCCGTTTTCACCTGGATCTGGGCATCCAGGGGCAGAAACAGGTCCAGCCGGGAGCCAAACTTGATAAAGCCCATCTCACTTCCCTGGCTGGCAAGCTCTCCTTCAGTGGCGTAGCAGCGGATCCTGCGGGCTACATAACCAGCCACCTGCCGGACCAGGATCCGCCCGTAAGGACTTACAATACCTACCGAGCTTCTTTCGTTTAATGTGGATGATTTTGGATGTCTGGCCACCAGGTAGCGCCCGGGGTGGTATTTTTGATAGGAAATATTTCCGCTTACAGGAAAGTAATTGATGTGCACATCATGAATGCTCATGAAAATGGAAACCTGCGTACAAAAACCATTCAGATACTCATCCTGTTCCATCTTTTCGATAACCACAACTTTTCCATCAGCGGGAGCGGTGATGGTACGTTCATCCATATAAGGCCTTCTGGAAGGAACACGGAAAAAGCGGAGAATCAGAATTAGCACAATCAATGAGATAACAACGCTCAGGTAGTTTAGCTGGTCAGGGAGATAGAGGGCCGTTAGGCTAAGCAGTGCCAGCAGTACCAGGATGGTGATAGAAACAAGCCATCTTCCTTCGCGGTGTATCCTGATCATTGTATAAGTTTGAAAAGAATGATCAGGATTAAAGCCCCGGGAGCCACAAACAAAAGAGAATCGAAGCGGTCAAGAATCCCCCCGTGTCCAGGTAACAAGCCTCCGGCATTTTTCACTTTCACAGTCCTTTTCAGTCCCGATTCAAAAAGGTCTCCGGCCAGACCAAGAGTGCTTACCAGCAAAGCGATTCCAAGCCAGGCCCAGAGAGATGATAGACCCGTAAAGTGCCAGATGAGCCATCCGCTCAAAAGGGTAATAAGCGCACCCCCTGTAAATCCCTCCCAGGTTTTTCCCGGGGAGAGCACCGGGGTCATTTTATGACGGCCCAGCAGGGATCCGGCAACATAGGCAAAGGTGTCATTGATCCAAACCATGGCAATCAGAAAGAGCGGCAGATCATATTGAAATCCGGGCTCCTTCTCCATCCACCCTAGTGCCGAAAAACTCGAAATAGGAATGGCCAGCCAGAGGAAAGCCAGTGTGCCGGACAGGGTAATCCCTCCCCGGAGGGCAGTTAACAGCCATAGGGCCGGAGGCAGAATGAGCCAGAGCAGGCTGAGCTGGTATTGAAATACGCTGTAGACGATGATTATTAGCAGAGCTCCGGGGATTGCCCGGAACCAACTGACCGACAGGCCTCTTTTATGAAGAAGTCCGAAAAGCTCTTTTACCCCGAGGAGATAAACAAGCAGGAGGACCGAGGAAAACGTGACCGGTCCAAGCAGAATGGAGCCAGCCATCAGGGCGATCAGGATGACTCCGGTGAGAATTCGTAATAGCAGTTCTTTCAATTGTAGTCAAATTCCTGGATTAGCTTCTTGGCCCTGATCACGTCGTCGCGATTCACATAGAGCTCAACCACTCCGATTTTATATGCAGAATCCTGTTTGTTTACCAGAAAAGCCTGGATGTTATGGTCTGCCAGCATCTGCCTGACCAACTCCGCTTTGTAGGGCTGACCCGAGGAGAAGATATGAACCATGCTGGCCTCCATTTCTAAGCCTTTTCAGATTCGCTGTCATCCTTTTTTACTGCCTCATTCTCCTTCTCTTCCGGCTTCTTAGCTAGTTCCTTCTTCTTTTTTGGAAGCTCCTCTTTTTTCTTGGGAGGCTCTTCATGCCGTATCCAGGGACGTTTCCCGAAAATTTGTTCCAGGTCGTCGCTGAAGATCACCTCTTTTTCCAGTAAAATTTCTGCCAGTTGCTGCAAGCCTTTCTTATTTTTTCGCAGAATGGAAAGGGCCCTCTGGTATTGATTATCTATCAGGATTTTTACCTCTTCATCAATGGTTTCAGCCGTCTTCTCACTGTAGGGTTTATTAAATGAGTATTCCTGCTGTCCACTTGAATCATAAAAACTGCGGTTTCCAATTTTCTCGCTCATGCCAAAATACGAGATCATGGCATAGGCCTGCTTGGTGACTCGTTCCAGATCATTGAGGGCACCCGTAGATATGCGGGAAAAGGTCAGAGCCTCGGAAGCTCTTCCTCCAAGAGTGGCGCACATCTCATCCAGCATTTGCTCGGTAGTGGTGATCTGCCTTTCTTCGGGCAAATACCAGGCTGCTCCAAGGGCCCTTCCTCTGGGAATTATGGTAACCTTTACAAGAGGATTGGCATGTTCGAGAAGCCAGCTTATGGTTGCGTGTCCGGCTTCATGCCAGGCAATGGTTCTCTTCTCCTCCTCTTTGATTATTTTATTCTTCTTTTCCAGGCCACCGATGATCCGGTCCACTGCATCCAGGAAATCCTGCTTGTCTACGGCCTTTTTATCTTTTCGTGCAGCAATCAGTGCCGATTCATTACAAACATTGGCAATATCTGCCCCCGAGAATCCGGGGGTCTGTTTGGCCAGAAAATACACATCCACCGATTTATCCACTTTGATGGGCTTAACATGTACCTCAAATATGGCTCTGCGTTCATTCAGATCGGGTAGCTCAACATGTATCTGACGGTCGAATCGTCCTGCCCTGAGCAGCGCCTTATCAAGCACATCGGCCCTGTTGGTTGCGGCCAGGATAATGACCCCGCTGTTGCTCCCAAAGCCATCCATCTCTGTAAGTAGCTGGTTCAATGTGTTTTCCCGCTCATCATTGGAGCCAAAATTAGGATTTCTTCCCCGTGCGCGGCCCACAGCATCAATCTCATCTATAAATACGATGCACGGGGCTTTTTCTTTGGCTTGTTTGAAGAGGTCTCTGACCCTCGATGCTCCTACTCCCACGAACATCTCCACAAAATCGGAACCCGACATGGAAAAGAACGGAACACTGGCCTCACCGGCCACTGCTTTGGCCAGCAGAGTTTTTCCGGTTCCCGGAGGTCCTACGAGCAGGGCGCCTTTGGGAATTTTTCCACCAAGCTCCGTATATTTTTTTGGATTCTTCAAAAACTCCACGATCTCCCGGATCTCTACCTTGGCCTCTTCCAGGCCGGCAACATCATGAAAATCAACTTTTACACTTGTCTCCTTATCAAATATCTGGGCTTTAGATTTTCCCACGCTGAAAATATTTCCGCCACCGGCACCTCCTCCTCCGCCCATCCGGCGGAGCATGTAAATCCAGATACCCATAATCAGAAGGAAGGGGATTACCCACAGCATGATTTCACCCATATAATTTCTGCGCGTGAGAGTGGTATAGGCGGGGCGATCCTCGGCAGGTAATTCGTTCATGACCCTGTTCAGGTCTTCCATAAATACATCCTGGCTGATAATGGTGAAGTAGTATTGAGGCACAGGCTGTCCTAGCATCGAGTTTGACTTGTTGGATCTGACATCATCGTAACGAGGGTCGCTGAGCCTTTCCGCTTTGATATAGATCTCGACCTTCTCTTTGTTGACAATGACAATCTTCTCCACATCCCCCTGTTTCAGTACCTGGAAAAAGCGGTTGGAATCAATCTCTTTTAAATTGTTGCCGGAACCCAGGAACTGGAGACCGATCATAGCCAGAAGAATGATCCCTATGAACCAGTATGAATTAAATTTGGGCTTTCCGGGGCCTCCGGGACTGTTTCCCGGACTGTTTCCCGGCCTGTTACCCAGGTTGCCTCCCGGGAAATTTCCGGGATTACTCTTTTTATCTGCCATAATCTTCTTTTAACTTTTTTCCGTCACCCGTGTTACTTTTCCATCTGCCCACAACTCCTCCAGCTTGAAGAATGATCTGTATTCTTCCTGGAAAACGTGGACCAGGATATCAAAGTAGTCCATAAGGACCCACTGGCTGTTTTGGAGCCCTTCCACATGATGAGCCCTGATTTTAGCCTCCTCTTTCAGTTTCTTTTCGATAGAATCCACGATGGCCCCCACCTGCGTATGCGATTCTCCGTGACATATGATAAAGCAGTCGCAAATAGAGTTTTCAACTTCAGAAAGATCGATGGAAACAATTTGATGTCCTTTTTTTTCCATGATGGCATTGAGTATCAACTCCCTCTTCTTCTCCACATGTAATTCATCGCTTTGCTCCATCCGGCTTTTTGCTGACAAAGGTAATCAATTTAGCCGTTTACATAATTCTTGCTAAATTGTTGTTTGCAGTAGTTACTTTGTCAAAAATTGTACCATGAAAAGCCGTTGGATCAAACATGACAGTGTTGCATCGACCAATACCTTCATTTTGGAAGCTATCAGAAATATGCCCCTCGAAGAAGGAACCATCGTTTCTGCTGATTACCAGGAAGGTGGGAGGGGATTGGGGGAGCACAGCTGGCAAAGCGAACGGGGCGAAAACCTGTTGATGAGCTTGCTGCTCTTTCCTGCATTTTTGTCAGCACAGTGGCAGTTTCATATATCCAGAGTCGCCTCCCTGGCCCTCTGTGATGTGCTGGAGACCCTGGGGGTTGATGCCGTGATCAAATGGCCCAACGATATTCTAACCAGAAAGGGAAAGATTGCTGGAATATTAATTGAACATGGCATTTTAGGCGGGAAACTCTCCCATTCGGTTATAGGTATAGGTCTGAATCTGAATCAAAGCGTATTTCCGGAATTTCCTGTTCCGGCTACCTCGCTGCGCCTGGAGACCGGTAAGCGGGTAGAAGTAGCCGGAACAGGAGCGCTTGTAGAGGACCGTTTAATGGACCGGTACCATGCATTAAAGGAGGGTTTTACGGCCCGGCTTGAAAAGGAGTATACGGAGAGGCTGTTTTTGGCGGGTACCCCTTCGGTGTTCAGATCCGGGGAAGATCGTTTCGAGGGGATCATCAGGGGGGTCAACGATTTTGGAGAACTGATGGTTGAAAGCGGAGGAAAGATCCGGACCTTCGGACACGGTGCCATCATTTTTGAGCTGAACCTGGATCGTGATTAGCTTGTAAAATCGTATGTTTCCATTTTGTCAATCAGTCCGTCTGCAAGTTTTTTCAAGGGTACCCTGACCATGGTCATCAGCATTTTATTGACCTTTGGTTCCATGGTGATTTTTATCCTGGTGTCCTCCTCAGAAACCTTTTTTAACTGAATCCAAATGCGGAACTGATAGGTGGAGAACTCCGGATCTGAGATCATTTTAACCAGCTTAAAGGGATCCTTTTCCACAATGATCAGCCCGGTGCGACCCAGGGGATCCACCTGAAAGCTGCACTTTTCCTCCGAAGCTTCCCAAGCGGATACCTTATCGGCAGGCAGCAGTTCCTTGAAATTGTGAAAATTACTGATAAAGGCATAGATTTGCTGATCCGTGCAGGTCGATTTCCCGATTCTACTCTCTATTTTCATATTAGCTCTCTTTCTTAGCTCTTTTCCAGGAGGAAGGATTCTTTCTCCATTGCTGTAACATCTCTACCTGCTCCTTTTGAATATCGCCCGAAGCCAGAGCTGTTTCTATCAGTATATGATAGTTGGTAAGGGTATGCAGCTCCACATTGGCCTTTTTAAAATTGTCAATGGCCAACTCAAATCCATAAGAGAAAATGGCCACCATTCCCAGCACCTTGGCCCCGGCCTGCCTCAGGGCTTCTACCGCTTTGAGCGAACTTCCCCCGGTACTTATAAGATCTTCCACCACGACCACCTTTTGCCCGGGCCGCATGCGCCCTTCGATCATGTTTTGCCGGCCGTGTTCCTTGGCAGATGGCCTTACATAAACAAAAGGCAGATTCATGATATCTGCCACCAGGGCCCCCTGGGCGATGGCTCCTGTGGCCACTCCGGCAATAAGATCCGGGCTTTCAAAATGGTCCTGTATACTGGTCCGGAAAGCCTCTTTCACAAAGTTTCTGATTTCCGGGTAGGAGAGGGTCACCCGGTTATCACAATAGATGGGAGATAGCCATCCCGATGCCCAGGTAAAGGGTTTTGCGGGTTCAAGGATTATTGCTTTACTTTGCAACAGTAAAGCTGCTACATGTCGATCTCTTTCTGCCATTCAGCAAATGTATAAAGTTTTTTTCAACGATAGGACGGTATATTTTGGAGATGATTTCTCCAGGGCTTTTTTAAAGCATAAAGGCCTCTTTTATAAGTACAGCAGTTATTCAGAGTTAAGTGAACTGGTCGGTTTTTTTATTTCTCTGACCCAGATAAACAACCTGTACATCCTGCATGATGATATCCTGATGGTTTTCGAGGAGTTCAAGGCATGTTTCAAAGTGATCGAGGCCGGAGGGGGTATCGTGTTCAATAAACAAGGTGAGTTCCTGGTGATTTGTCGAAACGGGGTCTGGGATCTGCCCAAGGGAAAGCTTGAGCAGGGCGAGGACTTTCAACAGGCAGCAAAGAGGGAGGTCGTGGAGGAGACCGGCCTTTACGGCATTGAAGTGCTTGATCCATTGATTTCTACCTATCATACTTATACGCTGAAAGGAGAAAGGGTACTGAAAAAGACCAAGTGGTTTGAGATGAGCTATGGCGGGGATTCTGAACCGCTGTTGCAATCGAAGGAGGGAATCACAGATTATCGATGGGTAAGCCCTGGGAATACCGGGTTTATCAGGGAAAACAGCTATGGCAGTATCCTGGATGTACTCTATGCGAAAAACCTGCTCTGATCAGATCTCACTCCGTGAACGCATAATTCGAAATAGTTGTTGCTCAAATCCTTCCGATGGTAATGGGGCAGGAGACAGGAGCAGCTTTCCGTTCCGGTCTAAGAGATAGGCTGTTGGATACGCTCTGACCATGTATTCGTCCAGCACCTCTGGCTGTCCTTCATAGTGCAGGACTGTCCAGCTGTAACCGTTCCTGGTCATAAAGTCTTCCAGTTTATGGCGCTCCTCAGATACCATGATGGTAACCACATTCAGGTACGATGCATGTTTGCTGAGGAAGGACTGTAAGAAGGGATATTCCATCATACAGCCGTAGTGATCGGTTGTACCAAAGAACAGATAGGTGTATTTCCCTTTAAAGTCATCCAGGGTCCATGATTCTCCGGCCAGGTCCTCCAGACTTATTTTCGGAGGGGCGTTGCCGGTTACAAGACTGGATAACTTTTCTTTTAGCTGCATGGCATAGACCCCAAATTGAGGAGTCAGGGGATCATGAGCCATGGAGTCCAGCATAATCAGGATCGCTTCTTTGTGATACTCACCCTGGTAAAACAGTTCGGAGAACTCCTGGAGCAGGACCATTTCCGCAAGGGTATCACTCCATATGGCAGGGTGCTGCAGAACCAGCTCCCTTGCTCTTCGGTAATCCTGGTTCCGGTTCACCAGATTCCGGAATTCATGACCTTCGGGGGTCCCGGAATAGTAGTATATGAAATTCTTAAACAGGGCACGGAATAGCTCAATAAATCCGGGATGCCATTCCATGACAGCGGGCCCCAGGTAATTATGGCATAGTTCGACCAGCCCGGTCTTTCCTTCATTTAATTTCAGGGCCCCGTATCTGAAGCGCCGGTAATCTGCAAAAAACCTGGAGCTGTCATTGGCAAACTGAATTTCCAGCTGGTGGATAAGCGAATCGCTGTTTCGCGGTATTCCCAGCTTCCGCTGAGAAATAATCTTCTGGTTGGAACCGACAAACAGCGAATCAAAGAGAGCGATGGAATGGTTTACATCCCTGATTCCCTCCACGCGTTCGCGGCTTATGAGTGAGGTCCGTGACAGGACAGTCAGAGGCAGAGCCACTGATTGATAAAATGGAGAGATACGTTCATCCCAATCCTTCTCTTTATAGGCTGGAAACTGCACCTCATAGTGGTATCCGGGCTCCATGTAAAGATAGGCCTGATAGAGCCCTGTTTCGAATTGTACCACCCGGGGTTCTTCCAGGGGTATGAGCTGACTGAATGCACCCTCTTCACTGCACACCGTGCTGCTGGAAAAGATTGGTATCGTCATAAAAGGATTCCAGGCAATGGTGGTATGGATGGTTTGACCCGAATAATCAGGCGAGACGGCATGAATGGAGGCCGACTGGCCCAGAGTAAATTCACAAGCCAGGAATAAGAGAAGGAAAGTGAGAGAACGGCTAAGCATCAGAGATACTCCTTGATATCTACACCCTGAGGAAGAAACTGAGAGGCGTCGCCTCCGTTTCGGATGATATCCCGGATGATGGTTGAATTAATAGGAGTGTGTTCAGGTGTGGTCAGCAGGAAAACGGATTCCACGGAAGGCAACATCCGTTTATTGATCTGGGCAATAGCCCGTTCATATTCGAAGTCGGCCGCTGTCCGGATGCCCCTGAGCATATGCGTAGCATGAACTTTTTTGCAGTAATCGACTGTCAGTCCTTCGAAAAAGCCGGCACGTACCCGCTCATTGCCACTGAAGATCTGGCTGACCATCTCCACCCTGGCCTCAATCTTCAGAAGCGGCTGTTTGGTGGAGTGAATCCCGATGGCAACAATAATGATATCGAAGATGCTTAGTCCACGAAGTACAATGTTTTCGTGACCAACGGTAAAAGGATCAAATGATCCGGGAAAGACAGCAATTTTTTCCATCTTCTTTTTATTCAAAGGTAGTGATTTACTTGATTTTTTTGCGGGTACTCAGGTCTAGCTCAATTCCCGGCTTGCTGTTCCCGCCATACATCCTGCTGCAAGGAGTTTCATATTCACTCTGCTTGATCCTGTTTTTTGTCCTTGTCGGATTTTTATAACTTGGGCCCTTTAATAGGCAGGAATCTCCTTTAATAAATGGCCGAGGTATTAAAAATATTGCTTGTTGATGATGAACCGGAGGCCCGGGAATTACTCAGCTACATGCTTGCGGGAAAGAGGGGAATCAGGGTAGTTGGTACTGCCGGAGATGTGGATGAGGCTTTAAAACTGGTGCACAAAGAGCAGCCACATCTGGTTCTTCTCGATATTCAAATGCCTGAAAAAGATGGTTTTCATTTTATTGAACAGGTTCATCGTGCAGGAGTCGAACCGGGAATTATATTTGTTACTGCTT
Source organism: Bacteroidales bacterium (assembly GCA_029210725.1). NCBI lineage: Bacteria > Pseudomonadati > Bacteroidota > Bacteroidia > Bacteroidales > Bacteroidales bacterium. The sequence continues at coordinate 24,004 of JARGFM010000012.1, forward strand.
ATGAGCACTATGCGATTCAGGCCATCCGAAACTCGGTTTTTGATTATATTCTGAAACCGGTTTATCAGGAGGAGCTCGAGAGTGCTATTGATCGTTTTCGGGAAACAAAGAGTCAGATTCAGGAACAGGACTTTCAGAAGCTGGTAGAATCCCTGCGCAGTACCGGTCCGGCCAAAATCAAACTGAACACCCGTTCAGGTTACAGCCTGATTGATCCTTCGCAGATTGTCTATTGTAAGGCAGAAGGAAACTATACCCGCATTCAGCTGGCCAATGAAAGTTTTGAAGTTATAACCCAGAACCTGGGAGCGATTGAGGAAGCACTCGAAGGGAATAATTTTTTCCGCGCAAGCCGCTCGTACCTGTTAAATCTGAGATTCCTTGCCAGGGTACAGCGTAAAAGCAGCAATTGCATTCTTGAATATTCTGGAAATAGCTGTTCGATAAAAATTCCGGCTCAGAAAATCAGGTTGTTGGAATCGACCTTTTCCAGATAAGTCTTTATCCGGGAAATCACCGGGTTCAGATCACAGGAGGCAGGGTTCATACAATAAGTTCGCAATCTCTTTGCTTTGGTTCTTTCACACTCTAATTTAGACCATTGAAAGTAACACTTTAACCCTAAACCTAAATGCACTATGGTAGAAGTATTTAACCTGGAAGGCATGCCTGTATTCAAACTGAGAGCCGAGGATAAAGATAATTTTACCATTTCTGACCTGGAAGGTAAAGGATTACCATGCGGAGTATATTTCGTGAAAATTGAAAAGCAGCATGGTACTGAAATGGCCAAACTATTGATCTGCTAAGTAAGCTGCATGGGTTGATCCACCTGTTCGGGAAGCAGAACAAAATCCATTAAACCGGAAATCTCATTGACAAATTTGAAATTAAGCCCTTTGCGGTAGATTTCATTAATCTCCTCGACATCTTTTCTGTTCTCAACCGAGATGGCTATTTCGGTGATGCCTGCTCTTTTTGCTGCCAGGATCTTTTCCTTGATACCCCCCACAGGCAGCACCTTTCCCCTCAGTGTGATTTCCCCGGTCATGGCACAATTCTCCCTCACTTTTCTCTGGGTGAATGCCGAGGTAATGGAGGTTACCATGGCTACTCCCGCAGAGGGGCCATCCTTGGGAATCGCTCCTTCGGGAACATGCACGTGTACATTATATTTTTTAAAGATGGACGGATCAATGGAGTATTTCGCAGCATGGGACTTCAGGTATTCAAGTGCCAGAACTGCTGATTCTTTCATGACATCGCCCAGGTTACCGGTCAGCGTGAGTTTGCCTTCTCCCTGGCTCAGGGATGTTTCCACAAACAGGATTTCTCCGCCGGTTGAGGTCCAGGCCAGTCCGGTTACCACACCTGCATGCTTGTTTCCATCATATTTATCCTTGATATATCTGGGGGGTCCCAGAATCTCAGTGACCTTCTCCAGCGAGAGCCTGGGGTCGTAACTTTCTTCAAAAGCAATGTGCCTGGCATAGACCCGTACCAGCTTGGCAATTTGCTTGTCCAATTGTCTGACGCCCGATTCACGGGTATATCCTTCAATGATCTTTTCCAGAACAGGAGCTGATATGGAGAGCTGCTTTCGTGTCAGACCGTGATTTTCTATCTGGTCCGGTATCAGGTGCCTTTTCGCAATCTGAATTTTCTCCTCCACAATATAACCGGAGAGATCAATGATCTCCATCCGGTCCAGCAGGGCAGGATTAATTCCGGCTGTGGTATTGGCAGTGGCTATAAACATGACCTTAGAAAGATCAAAATCAAGTTCCAGGAAATTATCGTGAAAAGATTTATTCTGTTCAGGATCAAGAACTTCTAAAAGTGCAGATTCGGGATTTCCCTGGGCGCCCCTTCCTACTTTATCAATTTCATCCAGTACAAATACCGGGTTGGAGGTTTTAACTTTTTTCAGATTCTGAATCACTCTCCCGGGCATAGCTCCAATATATGTTTTCCTGTGGCCTCTGATTTCAGCCTCATCGTGAAGTCCGCCCAGTGACATTCTGACATATTTCCGGTTCAGCGCTTCCGCAATGGACTTACCAAGGGAGGTCTTTCCAACTCCCGGAGGGCCTACCAGGCAAAGAATCGGGGATTTCAGGTCTCCTTTCAGTTTAAGCACGGCCAGGTGTTCCAGGATCCTGTCCTTCACTTTCTCCAATCCGAAATGGTCCTTATCCAGGATCCGGCTGGCGCGTTTGAGATTGAAGTTATCTTTGGTGTACTCGTTCCACGGCAGCTCCACCAGGGTCTGGATGTAGTTGACCTGGACCGAAAACTCACCGGTGGCCGGGTTTAGCCTGAGCAGCTTGTCCAGCTCTTTTTCGAAAGAAGCAGCCACCTCCTTGCTCCATTTTTTCTTTTCCCCCTTTTCTCTGAATTCAAGCACTTCCTGGTCCTGTGGCGAGCCTCCCAGCTCATCCTGGATGGTTTTCATTTGCTGATGCAACAGGAATTCTCTTTGTTGTTGATCCAGGTCATTTTTCACCTTGGTCTGGATATCATTTTTCAGTTCCAGCATCTGAACCTCCTTAGACAGACTCTCCAGCAGGGTAAATCCCCGTTTAGAGACACTGTTGGTTTCCAGCAGTTCCTGTTTCTGTTTCAGGGAGAGCTCACTGTTGGAAGCCAGAAAGTTGACCAGAAAAGATGGGCTTTCAATGTTTTTTACGGCAAAAGTTGCTTCAGTAGGGATATTGGAGGAGAGTTTTATAATTTTTATTGCGAGCTCTTTCAGAGCAGCCGCCACTGCTTTGTCTTCTCCTGCAGGTTCATCCTTGTCATCCTCCAGAGGGGTGATCCTTGCCACATGATAAGGTTTCTCAGTAAGCAGATCATTTATCGTAAACCGTTTCCTCCCCTGGATAATTACTGAAGTGGACCCATCTGGCATCTCCAGGATCTTCAGGATCTGAGCCACGGTTCCGATTTTGTAAAAATCTTCCAATTCAGGATCTTCCACGGACCCATCCCTCTGAGCTACGGCTCCCAGTATTTTATTTTTTTTATAAACCTCATGAACCAGTTTCAGGGATTTATACCTGCCTACGGTAATCGGGATCACCACGCCCGGAAACAGTACGGTATTACGCAGGGGGAGAATAGGCAATACATCGGGAATGTTCACTTTTTTGAGGTCCTCTTCCTCTTCCTGGGACAGCAATGGAATATATTCAGTCTCTTCGTCTATCGGGATCATCAGCTTCTCTCTACTTTTTCAATCGTTATGCAGTCAAATTGTCAGCCCGCGGATTTACACACCGGCCCCTCTCTAAGGTCAATAAGCGTGCCAAGAAATAATACACCCGGAACGGGGTATTTGTTTAAAAAGCCCCGAAAGCGTTTTATATATATTTGATATTTACTTCCTTCAGGAATTTTTCTTCCAGCAGGCGTGCCATGCGTTTCACCACGGTTCTCCTGATCTCCAGGTCGATAGGAAGATTTGGATCCTGGTGTGCAATATTTACCCTGGTCCCTACGATGAAATGTATCTCATCACTCTGTTGAACCAGTTTGACAATCCGGTCGGCCGGACCCTTGCCAAGGGCGTAGGAGGGTGAGAAATCTTTGAGTATTCGCGTAACCTTGGTAATGGTCAGTATTCCTTCGGTCACCAGGTCCATTCCGTCCATATGGGAGACAGGAGGCAGTTCCGGATCTTCAAATACCAGGCTGTCTTCGATTTCCAGGTTCAGTTCGCGGGCAATGATATCGGCCGTTGTGGCTCCGCAAATCACTTTTTTTCCTTTGAATCCCCTGATGGTATTTCCCAGTTCTTTATCGTTTTCTTCTTCATAGGGCGGACCGGTAACAATCATCAGCTTTCGCGGTTTCCGAAAGTAGATACTGGCACAACTGGTATCGTCCCTGGAACTGTATCCATCGTTTCGGTGAGCCATGTTCACCATTTTTGATGCCAGTTTCAAGGCGGATATTTTCGGACTGTTCTGAACCAGTTTTATGGCGTACTCCTGCATAAGCTCTCTGCCCCAACCCAGGGGAAACTGGTCGGAGCCCATTCCTGACTGAGCAATGCCATCACTGCAGAAGATGATCCGGTCCTCTTTTTTGGGTTCAAAGCTGCAGGACAGAAGTTCTTTGCCTCTGTTCTTTTCACTGTCAAGGGTTATGCTCCTCCAGGCAGGATCAAAGGGCTTGTTGTCTCTCAGGATGATGGTCTGGGGATTATCAAACTCCAGGATATTAATCTGTCCGTCGTGTTCAATATCCACGATAGTGAATGTGGAATAGCTCATTTGACGCTCACTGCATACCGGCAGGGTATTCATGATGATCTCGGCGATCCTCTCCACTTCCTTATGTTCAATGGTGAAATTCACGGCCATCGTGGCAGTAAGGGTAGCCAGTACATTGGCCTTCACCCCGTGTCCCATCCCATCGGAAAGTACCACAATGGTTCGGTTCTCCTCTTTTACCTTTCGACTGAGAAAAACATCCCCGCAAATACGTTCCTTGCCATAATTGCGTTGATCGCAGGCGACCTCCATATAGAATTTGCCGCTCATCGGTTTTTCAGGTCCTGCTTCAGATTATACGATTCAATAATCGAGTTAAGCATCCTTTCAGCCTCCGAAGTGCCCTCCCCCAGGATAAAGCCGATTTGTTGTGCCAGGCTCAGATTTTTGTCGATGACTTCGTTGAGTCTTTTGACTACCTCCTCTTTTTGTACTTCGGGGGCTGACATATCACGGATTACCGCACCAACAATCTTATTTTTTTCAATAACAAATACACTAACATTCAGAATCTTGCCATCGTGTCGAATATCCCGGTTGGTGATGGATTCATTGTGTTTCAGTACATAAGTGAAGAGATTGTAGAAATTAAAGGGGAGAAGGGTTTTTAAATCTGCTCCGGCAAGTCCGGGCACTACTTCATTGATCTCCCTGGCCTCCTCTCCCAGCATAGTGATAAAACTGTCATTGGTCTGGATAATCTTCAGGTTCATGTCACAGATAACCACCATGGAGGGCAGTTTATGCAGCATGCGGCGGACAATCTCAGAAGCTTCTCTGGCTGCCCCCTTCTCTTTTTGAGCCAGTCTCTCCGATTGCTTGAGTGCCTCCTGGGCCTGAGCCAGCTTCTCATTGCTTATTTTCAGGGACTGGATATGATTCTGTCTGTTATGCGAAGCATAGGTGTTACACATCTCCTGAATGGCCAGTCCCTGCGCAATCGCGATGGCAAAGTCGGTGCAGCTTGCATATCCGCAGCCACCGCAACCTACTGCGGAAGGATTTGCCTGGCCGATCTCTTCCAGGATCTGATTCAGTTTGCTTTCTGATGGAAGGGGAAGGGACTGGTCGTCCGCTTTGAATGTGCGCGTCATATCCAGGGATGCAAACTCAGTAATGCTGGCCTCCCATTCATAGCTGTCCAGAGTCTTTAAACGTTTTTCCACATATTTGAAGAGCTGGCTCTGCCGCAGGAACCTTTTTCCCCCGGCGCTTGTACCCCTTCCCATGAGGAACTCCTTATAGAACAGGTTGAAATGGTGTTTGATGGTTCCGATATTCTCTTCGAATTCTTTAATGGCATCGATCATCCCATCGCCCTCCACGGTGATTACCGGAGTCAGGTGAAGTTCCTCCTCGATACCGGCTGCCTGGATGATCCCGTTGGCCACAGGAAAGAAGGATCCCTTATAGCCCAGTGGGGGGTCAAAATCGCTGTATTCCAGATCTGTTTCATGGATATTGGCCTCCTTAAAAAGCTCCCTGAGTTCTACAAAGGTTATGGCCAGATCGATGCGGCCATCCCCGTCGAAGCGCCTGATCTCGTCTTTACTGGCAATTAAGGGACTGATATATACCAGCAGTACCTCTTTACCGGCAATTTTCCGTACCACCCTGGCTGTAGCCGCATTCGGGGGGTCGATGGGCGCCAGGTTGGGAACAAGCCCGGGACTGTATTTTTCAACAAAAGAGACCGTTACCGGATCGTTTGACATGATATAATACTTCCCCTTGCTCTTATCGAAGAGCTCTTTGTAGGCCCTGGCCACCAGGTCTGCCCCAAAGGCAACCTCTTGAATATATTCAAAGCCCAGTGCACGCAGCATGGTCACAAATTTCCTGTAGTCGGTGATATCCGGAAACTCGCCTGCAATGGAGGGGTCCACAAGTGCAGCCACCTCTTTTCCACTTTCCAGAATCTGGATCAACTCCTTTTTTGAATCTCTGATTTCAATGGCTCCCGGTCCGCAGACTGCCACACAGCTTCCGCAGCCAATACATCTTTCAGGGATGATCCCGGGTTTGATGCGTTCGCTCTGTACCCGGATCGCTTTCACCGGGCAGGCTCTTACGCAGGCATAACATGCGATGCATGTTTCGCTGTTGATTTTCAGGAGTGGTTCTGTCATAGTATGTTTACATCTCTCCAAATTCGCTTTCCAGGATAGCCAGAACATTTTCATCGCTCACTTCCTCGTACAGCCGCGATCCAATCTTCAGTACAGGCCCTTTGTTACAGTCGCTGAAACAGTGATTACCTTTCAGGATGACCTCTCTTTCCAGCTGATGGTCTTTCAGGTATTTCTGAACCACCTGGAGAGTTTTCTTGTTTCCGCGGCTGAAACAGGAGCTGCCCAGGCATATTTTTATCTCCTTTTTCAAAAGTGTCATGGCCATTGAGCATTAAAGTTAACAAAATCAGTTCAGCTGAAGTAATTTATAATCTGTTCAAATTGATTACTGTTTGCCGAATAACAAACATAATCAATATCTTTGATCGTTCTGTGAATATCACAGTAATTCTGTGATATAATATGAAGTATGATCCAATTTTATGGCTGATCAAGCAGCACGAATAGAAAAGATCCTGCATCAGTTCCCGCAGATAAAGAGAAATGCACTGATTCCACTGCTACAGGCTGTTCAGGATGAGTTTGGTTTTATTTCCGAGGAGGCTGTCGCGAAAATAGGCGCCCATCTCTCGCTACCCACCAGCAAAGTCTATGGCCTGGCCACTTTCTATAACCAATTCTCTTTCTCCCCCAGGGGATTCTATCATGTAGTGCTTTGTAATGGCACCTCCTGCCATATGGGTGGCGCCGGGGACTTGTTAAATGAAATCACCAAGCTGCTGGAGATCGGTGACGGGGAGACCACACGCGATGGCTTGTTCAGCCTGGAAGTACAATCCTGTATAGGGGCATGCGGTCAGTCGCCGGTGATGTCTGTGAATGGAACATACTTTTCGGGAATCTCGGTAAAGGAGGTTCGGGAGATCATTAAACAATACAGGGAAGATGCGGAAAGATAAAGCTTTATTGTTAAAGCTGGCCCGGAGTGATCGTTCCGGGTTGAATCCCGATGAATTGAAGCGGTCGGACGAACTCAGAAAAACAGAGATTTCCAGGCCACTGGTAATGGTGAACAGCTCCACATCCGGGATTGTTGCAGGGTCGCTTCTTACCTGGAAGGCCGTTGAAAGCTATGCAGCTGATCGTTCCATTGAGCTTGATCTGACCGAAACCGGAAGCATAGGACTGAGTTCGGAAGATCCGGTGGTTTCCGTACAGATCCCGGGACGTACCCGGATTTTCTTCAGCAGGATCACGGAGGGAAGGGTCCCCTCTCTGCTGGATGACCTTTTTCACCAGGTAGTCCCTGACGGGAATGTCATTGGCCAGCTGCTTAGGGAAGGGCAGGAGCCCTGGGAAAATGTCCCGGCCCTGGCGGATCTTCCGTTTTTTGCCCTGCAGAACCGTATTGTTATGGAGTCCTGCGGCATCATCGATCCCTTCTCTCTGGAGGAGTATATGGCCGGTGGGGGATACGGGGCATTTATAAGGACCATTCGCAGTTATACCTTCAGTGAGGTTTGTGAACTGGTGACTGCCAGTGGCCTGAGGGGCCGGTCGGGGGGAGGTTTTTCGACCGGTGAAAAATGGAAAGCAGCCTTCCGTACCCCTTCGGATCAGAAATATCTGATCTGTAATGCCGAAGAGAGTGATCCCGGGGCCTTTATGGACCGCACGCTTATGGAGGGTAATCCATTTCAACTGCTTGAGGGTATTTCTATCGCGGCATATGCCATTGGTTCCAACAGAGCTTATATCTACATCCGCAGCGAATATAAAGATGCCATCAGGCGCATTAACAATGCAATCAAGGAGTTGAGAGAAATCGGGCTGCTGGGTGACAATATTCTGGACAGCGGGTACAACTTGCAGATCTCCCTGCGTAAGGGTCCGGGGGCTTTTGTTTGCGGAGAGGAGACTGCCCTGATAGCCAGCCTGGAAGGCAAGAGGGGAATGCCATCTTCCAAACCGCCTTATCCCACTACCTCCGGCTATCTGGGACGACCCACCGTGGTTAATAATGTGGAGACCCTTTCCAACCTGCCCGGGATCATCAGGAAGGGTCCGGAGTGGTTCAGGAGCATAGGTACGGAAGAGAGTCCCGGGACAAAAATATTCAGTATCTCGGGACGTGTGGCGCTGTCCGGTTTGGTGGAGGTCCCCATGGGAACCTCCTTCGATACGATCATAAACAAGATTATTGGAGGGGCAGGAAGGGGCAGGGAACTGAAAGCACTGCATTTAGGCGGACCTTCGGGATGTATGGTTCCCCTCGATCTGATGGATCTTCCGGTAAGTTATGAGGCTTTGAAGGAGAAAGGACTGATCATGGGCTCCGGAGGGGTTCTGGTGATGGACGACAGGACCTGCGTGGTGAATACAGTCAGGTTTTTCATGTACTACCTGAATAAGCAGAGCTGCGGAAAGTGCATACCCTGCAGGGAAGGAACCAGGAGAATGGCAGAAATCCTTGCCAGTATTACCCGGAAGCCGGCAGATGAGGAGGGCTCTACCACCCTGGAAAGATTCAAGGGGGTGATGCAGCTGGAGAGTCTGGCTGAGGTGATGAAGGATACCTCCCTTTGTGGTCTGGGTCAGAATGCGCCGAACCCTGTGGTCAGTACGCTGAAATATTTCAGGCACGAATATGAGGAGCATATCTTCGAAAGGCGCTGTCCCTCGAACACATGTACTGAGTTACGAACCTGGTACATTGATGTGGACCTTTGCACCGGATGTACGGTTTGTGCCAAAAAATGTCCGGCTGATGCAATCATTGGTACGGCGAGGCACCCCTATTTTATTGTTCAGGAGAAATGCATTGGATGCGGAATCTGCTATGATGTTTGCAAGTTTTCAGCGGTCTACTATAAATAAGGAGTGATGGGAATTACACTTGTTGTAAACGGAAGGAATATAGAAGCGGAGAAGGGGGAGACCATCCTTTCTGCCCTGAATCGACATGGCATGCATGTCCCTACCATCTGCAGTGTGAAGGGACTGAGTCCTTCCGGGGCCTGCCGAATGTGCGTGGTTGAGGTGGAAGGAAGAGAAAAGCTGGTACCCTCCTGCTCCTATCCCATCGAAGAGCCCATGAAAATAATGACCCATTCTCCCAGGGTTCTGAGGGCCAGGATGACCAACGTAGAGCTCTTGCTATCCAACCATCCGGACGACTGCCTGTATTGCGAACGCAATGGTTCCTGCGAGCTGCAGTCCCTTTCGGAAGATTTGAATATCAGGGAGAGACGTATACCCGGAAAGAGAAGCCTCTATAAGATCGACAAATCAAGTCCTGCCATCATCCATGATCCTTCAAAATGTATTTTATGCGGGCGCTGTGTCAGAATCTGTGAGGAAATTATGAGCACCTCAACTCTGGACTTTGCCCACCGGGGGAATGAAATGAGGATATCCACCACCCTTGGCAGGCCCCTGAACTACTCTAATTGCACATCCTGCGGACAGTGTCTGAACGCCTGTCCCACCGGGGCCCTGATCGAACATATTCAATTCCCCGAACTGGAAACTCATATACATGCCCCCGGCAAACTGGTGGTGGCACAGTACAGTGCTGCCGTGGCCGTCTCCCTGGCAGAAAGGCTTGGTTATAAGCCCGGTACCGATATGAGCGCTATCATCAACACCGTCTTGCGCCGCTATGGGTTTGATCTGGTATTTGAAAGCTCCTTCGGGGCCGATCTGATGATCCTGGAACAGGCCAGGATTTACCAGGAACGTAAAAAAAAGCCACAGGCCTTTCCGTTGATTACCAGCTCCTGTCCCGCATGGATACATTATGTCGAACAGTATTATCCGGAATTAATCCCCTTTCTTTCTCCCCTGAAATCGCCCCAGCAAATATGCGGCACGCTGATCAGGGAGTGGTTTGCCAGGACCGGTATAGAGGATGACAAAGAGATTGTATCGGTGCTTATTTCTTCTTGCACAGCGGCCAAGACAGAGGCACGGAGGGTGGAGATGACCCGCTCCGGAAAACCTGTGATTGACCTGGTCCTGACTACCCGCGAACTGCTCAGAATGATTAAACTCAGTGGACTGGAGCTGGAACAGCTGGAGCCCGGACTGCCTGATGCACCATTCTGTCTTTCCAGTTCTGCAGGTAAACTATGCGCTGTGTCGGGAGGTGAAACAGAAGCCACGGTCCGGACCATTTATACTCAGAGCACGGGCAGTGAAATGCTTCCTTCGAAACTACATCGATTCAGGGTACATAAATCTTTTCGCGAAATGACGGTGAAAGCCGGCTTATCTGAGATAAGGGTTGCCACCGTCAGTGGTCTGAAAAATGCTGTTGCACTGATGGAAGAGCTAAAAAAGGGGAAGAGGGAACTGGATTTGCTCGAGGTAATGGCCTGTCCGGATGGATGTATCAACGGAGGCGGACAGGCCATCCCGGCAGATGAAAAGCTGCTTCGTGCCAGGTCCAGGGCCATCTATGACCTGGATAACGGAAGCCCCTTGCATTCGGCGCACGATAACCAGGTTGTTCAAGATATTTACCAGGATCTTCTGGGCGAACCCGGAGGCGAAAAAAGCAGGGATCTGCTCTATACACTCTTTACAAAGAGGGAGGTATTGCTATAGATGGAACAGAAGTTGCATAAGAGGGGTCTGGTTTATACCGTTAAGGATTTGTGCAGGGTATGTTATACCTGTGTCAGGGAATGCCCGGTAAAGGCCATCCGGATCGTGGACGGTCAGGCCGAGGTGGTGGCAGAACGCTGCATTGCTTGCGGGAACTGTACCATAGTCTGCTCCCAGGGAGCAAAGGTATATGAGCGCTCTATCGACCGGGTGGAGGCTCTCCTGCAGGGTGATTCAGAGGTGGTTGCCCTTGTGGCGCCAAGTTATGTGGCCGAGTTTGAGGAAATTCCGGATTTAGCTCTTTTTGCAGGCATGATAAAAAAGCTGGGGTTCACACAGTTGTTTGAGGTGGGTATGGGAGCCGATCTGGTGGCAGAAGCTTATGAAAAGCTGATCAATGAGAATCCCGGTAAGGGATATATTAATTCAGACTGTCCGGCCATTGTCTCTTTTATTGAAAAATACCATCCCGATCTCACAGGCTCGCTTATCCCGGTGGTATCTCCCATGGTGGCCACGGTTCGCTATATCAGGCAGGTACTGCATAGCCAGGCAAAGATGGTTTTCATAGGGCCCTGCGTGGCAAAGAAAGGGGAATCGGACGAAGTGGATGAGGTACTTACTTTTGCCGAACTGCGTAGTATGTTTACCTCCATGCGGGTCCGTGCTTCCAATGTGGAACCTGCAAGCTTTACACCGCCCCTGGCCATGAAAGGCGCTGGCTTTCCCGTAAGTCGGGGCTTACTTCAAGCCATGAACCTGGAGGGTAACCATGTGGACCAACGGGTTATTGTAGCAGAAGGCAGGGTTCACTTCCAGGAAGCGATCAGGGAGTATGCTTCGGGAAAGCTGGATTCCATGCAGCTGGAACTTCTCTGCTGTGAGGGATGTATCATGGGTCCGGGTACCAGTCCCCGCGGGAAGAAGTTTGTCCGGAGAAGCCTGGTGCTTAACCATCTCTTCGGGAGACTGGATCAGGCACAGACAGAGAGTGAAGGGGTGAGGGCCGAAGGCTGCCGCCCGGATCTTAGCCGTTCCTTTAAAACAGACGATCAGCGGATCAAGGCTGGGCCGGAAGATGAGATCGATAAAGTACTTCTTCAGATGGGAAAGTTTTCTCAGCAGGACCATCTGGATTGTGGTGCCTGCGGGTATGATACCTGCCTGAGCCATGCCAGGGCGATCACCCAGGGACTGGCCGAGGTGGAGATGTGTCTTCCCTATTCCATTGACACCCTGCACCAGACCATCCATAAACTGGCCGATTCCAAGCATAAGCTGCTTTCTGTGGAACAGGCGCTCCGGCAGAGCGAGAAGCTGGCACACATGGGGCAGCTTTCCGCGGGGATTGCGCATGAATTAAACAACCCGCTGGGAGTTGTAATCATGTACAGCAACCTGCTGCTCGAAGAGTGCGCCAGGGATCAGCAGCTGAAGGAGGACCTGGAGTTAATTGTGGAGCAGGCCGGAAGATGTAAAGACATTGTGGGCGGCTTACTGAATTTTGCCAGAAAGAATCAGGTTCTCTACAGCACCACCGACCTGCTGGAGTTGATAAGAATGAGCACAGACTCCCTGATTTTCCCTGAAAATATTAGCTATTGCCTGAACAACCATCTCTCCAATCCTTATGCAGATCTGGACAGGGAGCAGATGGTTCAGGTGATCAGCAATCTGCTGAAAAACGGGATAGAGGCCATGCCCAACGGCGGGGCCCTTGCTGTAAGCCTCTCTGATAGCCACGACTGGGTAATTATCAGCATCCGGGATGAGGGTGCCGGCATCTCACCCGGAGATATGGAAAAGGTATTTGAGCCCTTCTACACGACCAAGGGAATTGGGAAAGGGACCGGACTTGGACTGGCAACCACCTACGGGATTGTTAAGATGCACCGGGGACAAATTGATGTAAAATCCAATGTAAACCCTGAAAAAGGGGCCACTGGCACCGAATTTACGGTTAAGATTCCACGTAAGCTTTTAAGCTAGCCTGCCTGGCAGGAATTTGTTACCTTGGGAAGTGAAGATTTAAGAAATATGAGATGAGAAAGAAAACCATTTTACTGGCAGACGATGATCCGGATGTGATTTTTCAGGTGAAACATCATCTGGAACTCTGGGGGTATGAGGTTGTAGCGGTGGAATCGCGGGTCGAAGCTGAACGCTATCTGGAAAGCGGGTGCCCCGACCTGGCCATACTCGATCTGATGATGGAGGAGGAAGACAGCGGGTTTATACTTTCCTACCGGATAAAAAAGTGCCGGCCAGATGTGCCGGTGATTATCTCTACGGCGGTGGCTGCTGAACGCGGCATCAGTTTTGATATCAACAGTCCCGGCAGCAGGTCCTGGATCAAAGCAGATCATTACCTGGAGAAGGGCTTCAGAATGGAACAGTTAAGATTGCTGATCCAAAAATACCTGGATTAATCCTATGGAAACTTTAACTGTCCTGGTGGTTGACGATGAACCTGGAATACGCTCGGGTATAAAAAGGATCCTGGAAGGGCACCGTGTGAGTTTCCCTTTTATGGATGAAGACTATCAGTTTGAATGCAGGGAGGTGGCCAGCGGCGAGGAGGCGCTTACCATGCTTGAAGTGGTGACCCCGGAAATTATTTTGCTGGATAATAAGCTGCCAGGCATGGATGGTATGGAAGTCCTTGAAATCATCAAGCAGAGAAATCTGGATGTCGTCGTGGCCATGATCACTTCTTATGCCTCCATGGAGATTGCGGCTAAAGCTACGAATGACGGGGCCAGGGATTTTATTCCCAAACCTTTTACCCCCGCAGAGCTGAAGTCCAGTATCGACCTGATCACCAAGCAGTATTTCCTCAAGAAGATTACCAGCAATATGAAGGAGGAGGGGAAGAAGATCCGCTATCAGTTTCTCTCCGTATTGAGTCATGAGCTCAAGTCGCCCCTGAATGCCCTTGAGGGCTACCTTCAAATGATGAAGGAGCGTGAACTGGGTGAGGATATGAGTGCTTATAAAACGGTTCTGGACCGCTCCCTTCAACGTGTGGACGGGATGCGCTCGCTGATCATGGATCTACTCGACTTTACCAAAATCAGGATGGAAAAGAAAGAGGAAAAAGTTGAACAGGTAGACCTCAGGGAACGCGCAGAGCTGGCCATTGCCACGATCAACCCCATGGTTATCCAACGGAATATCAAGGTCAGCTGTTTCGGGGATGAGGTCTTTTACGATGCGGATCCCTCGGACCTGGATATTATGTTTAATAATCTGCTGTCCAATGCGGTTAAATATAACCATGACGGGGGTGAAGTCAAGGTGCAGGTTTATAAAAAGGAACAGGCAGTAGTCATCCAGGTTAAGGATACGGGCATCGGAATGAGCGAGGAGGAGGTTTCCCGGTTATTCAAAGAGTTTGTCCGCATTAAAAACAGCCGTACCAGGGGAATTCCCGGCTCGGGTCTGGGCCTCTCTATTGTGAGCAAAATTGCTCAACTGTACGGGGGGCATATTCAGGTAAGCAGCATTCCCGACCAGGGAAGCGAATTCCGTGTTATTCTGCCTCTTACCTGAGACTGACGGGTATCATTAGAATTGTTGATCTGAAATTGTGATTAAATTAACAATATTTTGTAGTATTGTATCAGCCCAATTAGTGATCTATGTCCTTACCTGAGCGTACTGTTGAACGTTTGAGTGAATATCGCAGATCCCTGCTTCAATGCCTGGAGGAGGGAAAGACACATATATTTTCGCATGAACTTGCCGAACTGCATCACAATACAGCGGTACAGGTGCGCCGGGATATTATGTTTATCGGTTATACCAGCATGCAACGAAAAGGTTATGATGTCAGAGAGCTGGTAGATGTTATCGGAGACATTCTGGATTCGGAGAGTGGCCTCAATGTGGCTGTGATTGGGATAGGAAATCTGGGGCGGGCTGTTACCACTTACTTTATTGGGAAGCGTTCCAAGCTGAATATCATTGCTACCTTCGATGTGGATGCCAATAAGATAGACCGGGTGATTTCAGGGGTGAAATGCTATCCGCTCAGCAGGCTGAAAGAGCTTGTACAAAGCCAGAATATTTCCATAGCTATCATGACGGTACCGGCCGATTCGGCTGCAGAAGTGACTGCCCAGCTGGTGGATGCCGGCATTAAGGGCCTGATGAATTTTACCACCGTCCCCCTGAATGTGCCGCCGCAAGTGTACCTGGATGAGTATGATATGATTACCTCCCTCGAGAAAGTAGCCTATTTTGTGAAGAGTTCCCGGAATTAAGATGCAGGTGCATAACTCCATGGAAAATTTGCCGGTGATCCCTTCACCGGTAGTCACGGTGGGTTCATTCGACGGGGTACATGTGGGGCACCGGGCCATTATCAGGCGGTTGAATGCCCTGGCCCGGGAGGTGCAGGGCTCCTCGGTGCTCATCACCTTCCATCCGCATCCCCGCATGGTGCTCTATCCGGATTCGGCCGGGAAGGATCTGAAGCTGATAAATTCCAGATCTGAGAAGATCCTCCTCCTGGAGGAAGCGGGGCTGGATTTTCTGATCATTATGGAGTTTACCAATGATTTTGCACGTACCAGTTCCGATGATTTTGTGGAACACTACCTGGTGGGTTTCCTGCACGCCCATACCATCGTTGTCGGATTTAACCATTACTTCGGCCACAATAAGGAGGGGAGCTTTAAATCCCTGTACAGGGCCCGGAAGAGATTTGGTTTCCGGGTGGAGGAGATTCCGGAACAGGAAATCCAGCATGAGGCCGTCAGCAGCACCAAAATCCGGAAGGCCCTGGAGGAGGGAAATATCCAGCGGGCCAATGCCTATCTGGAGCATCACTATATGATACAGGCAAGCCTGGAACCGCTTCCGGAGCATGAGGCGGTGCCCGGGCAGCCCTGTTACCGGATTCCCGTGAGTGACCCAGTGAAACTGATCCCCCCGGAAGGGGCATATGCTGCCTCGTACCTTTGCAAAGGACAGTATAAAAAGGCCCTGGTGTATATTGGGAACAGGTCCATCCTTCTCTTTCCGCTTGAAGCGGATCATGATCCTCTAAGGGCTGAGGGGAGGGTGCGTTTCCATCTAAGACTTGCCGCTTCGGAAGATCCCGACTTTTCCGCTTTGCTGTTTGCTGCAGGGGAGCTCATTTATTAGTATCTTCGTTTTATGGAAAAGCGAATCGGAGCGGTTATCATACTGATCGGACAGGGGGGGGATATTCACCGGATCAATGCCATTATATCCGAGCATGCCGATCTGATCCTGGGCCGGCAGGGAATCCCGCTCAGGGACCGCTCTACCAGCGTGATCTCACTGGTTATTGAAGGGAATACAGACCTGATAGGATCGCTTACCGGCAAACTTGGCAGATTGCCGGGGGTCAAAGTCAAATCTATACTGGCCGGTTGAAAAAGGCAGTATCAAATGTTAAAAAACAGCCCCTTTTTGTTAAAACGGCTTTCGCTAAAAACAAATCATCAACTCATTGGTTTATATATTTGAAAAGTAATTGTTGGGGTGCAAGGCAAGTTGCGAATCTTTTGAGGGTTTTAGGAAGAAAAGCAACTTGCCTTATTTTTTTATTCCTGTTATTAGGCAGTGTTCTAAGACACTCCCGATGCGGCGATCACACAAATCTGCTTTGTTATCTTTGAATCTGTTAAACCGATTCGAATGATTAATCGCCAACTTATTAATCCTGAAAGTATTGTCGTTGTCGGAGCCTCCAATAACATCTCCAAGCCGGGAGGTAAACTCTTCCATAATATACGTAGCGGAACATTCAGTGGGCAGCTTTTTTCTCTGAACCCCAAAGAAGATGAGATCCAGGGACTGCCTTCCTACAGGCAGATCAGGGAGATGCCTCCTGCCGATCTGGCTTTCCTGGCGCTTCCGGCCAAACTTTGTCCGGCTGTTGTCAGGGAACTTGCTGAGAGTAAGGGAACCCGTGCTTTTGTTATTGTATCGGCCGGATTCAGTGAAGAGAATAGCGAAGGTGCTGCCATTGAAAAGGAGATCGTTGAGATTTGCAGAAAGCATGATGCTGCCCTGATCGGGCCTAACTGCATTGGGGTGATGACCCCGGCCTACCAGGGAGTCTTTACCCTGCCCGTGCCCAAACAGGATCCGCGAGGATGTGATTTTATCTCCGGAAGCGGGGCCACCGCTGTTTTTATTATGGAGTCGGGCCTGCAGAAAGGGCTCCGGTTTAACCATATGTTTTCGGTGGGAAACTCCGCCCAGCTCGGAGTGGAGGATGTATTGCAGTACCTGGATCTGACATACAGTAAAGAGCATTCTTCCCGGGTAAAGATGCTCTATTTTGAGACCATCAGGGACCCGGGCCTTCTGCTCAGGCATGCGGTTTCCCTCAGGGAGAAAGGCTGTCAGATTGCGGCCATCAAGGCCGGAACCACCGAAGCGGGAAGCAGGGCCGCATCTTCACATACGGGAGCCATGGCATCTTCCGATATGGCGGTTGATGCGCTTTTTCGCAAAGCAGGCATAGTACGCTGCTATGGCAGGGAGGAGCTGACTACGGTGGCTTCGGTCATGTTGCATCCGCCAATGCAGGGGAAGAATCTGGCCATTATTACCCATGCAGGCGGACCGGCCGTTATGCTCACCGATCAGCTGGCCAAGGGAAATATGGATGTACCCAGGCTGGAAGGACCCCAAGTGGAGAAATTGCTCACCCATCTTTTTCCGGGTTCATCGGCTTCTAATCCCATTGATATGCTTGCCACCGGCAACGCCGGACAGCTGGGTATATGCATCGATTATTGTGAACACTCCTTCAAGGAGATTGATGGCATCGTGGTCATCTTTGGCACTCCCGGACTGGCCCCGGTCTTTGACGTATATGACCTGCTTTATGAGAAGATGCAGCAGTGCAGCAAACCCATTTACCCGGTTCTGCCCTCTCTCACCACGGCAGCCAGGGAGGTGGAAGCCTTCCTGGCACACGGCACCATCAATTTTCCCGACGAGGTGCAGCTGGGCAGGGCTCTGACCCTGGTGTACGGAACGGACCTCCCTGCCGGAGAGATTTCCGTTCCGGAGGGGATCGACCTGAAAGGTATCAGGGAGCTGCTCGACCAATACGGGGAGGGTTACCTGGCCCCTGGGATCATTCAGAAGATACTGGAT
Source organism: Bacteroidales bacterium (assembly GCA_029210725.1). NCBI lineage: Bacteria > Pseudomonadati > Bacteroidota > Bacteroidia > Bacteroidales > Bacteroidales bacterium. The sequence goes on from JARGFM010000012.1 coordinate 42,107, forward strand.
GCTGCCGGTATCTCCAGGGTACGTGAAGAGCTGGCCGGCGATGAAGCTAACTTGTATCGCCTGGCTCATCAAATGGCTTATCCCCTTGTAATGAAGGTAGTCGGCCCGGTTCATAAATCTGATGTTGGGGGTGTGGCCCTGGGAGTAGATAACGATATCGACCTGATGGAGCATTTTCAGCAAATGATGAAGATAGATGGAGCCACCGGAGTACTGCTGCAGCCCATGCTGGAAGGGATTGAGCTGTTTGTAGGGGCAAAATATGAGCCGGGTTTTGGTCATATCATACTGTGTGGCCTGGGGGGTATCTACGTGGAAGTGCTGAAGGATATGGCATCCGGACTTGCTCCTTTATCGAAGGCAGAGGCGGGCCGGATGATCCGCTCCCTGAAAGGCTTTAAGATGCTGGAAGGAATGCGGGGACAGGCGGGGATCAGTCTCCCTGTTTTTGAGGAGATACTGGTCAGGCTCTCCGTGGTGCTGAGTGAAAACCGTCGGATTGCGGAACTTGATCTGAATCCCTTGATGGCAAAGGAAGATCAGCTTGTGGTGGTGGATTCAAGAATACGTATAGAAAAACCTTAGATCTATGAAATCGACACCGATACCGTCAGAAGTTGTTAATGAGGTGATTGATGCCTTTGGGATCTACCCGGCCGGGAGGGCCACCATCAGGGAGCTGGTTAAAATTGTCAATGATATTGAAGGGATCACGGGGGAGGAGTTTATCCGGATGGAGATGGGAGTCCCCGGTCTGGATCCCACCTTTGTGGGTACCGAGGCGGAAATGATCGCTCTGCGGCAGGGGGTCGCCTCCAAATATCCCAATATTGAAGGCATTCCTCCCCTGAAAGCCGAGGCAGCCAGGTTTGTGAAGTTATTTATGGATGTGGACGTCGAACCGAAACACTGTGTCCCGACCGTGGGGTCCATGATGGGTAGCATGGCCGCATTCATGGTGGTGAACCGTTCCGATAGGCACCGGACAGGAACGCTCTTTCTGGATCCGGGATTTCCTGTGCAGAAACAGCAGTGCCTGGTGCTGGGTCACGAGTTTGGATCCTTCGATCTGTATGATTTCAGGGGCCGGAAACTGAGACAGAAAATGGAGGAGGAGATTGAAAGGGGTCACTACTCTTCCATCCTCTATTCAAATCCTAACAATCCCTCCTGGATCTGCCTGAGCGATGAGGAATTAAGGATCATTGGTGAGATATCCAAAAAACATGATGTGACCGTTATTGAGGACCTGGCTTATTTTGGCATGGATTTCAGGAAGGATTTTTCCACTCCGGGGGTACCCCCTTATCAGCCTTCGGTTGCCAAATATACGGACAACTACTTGCTTTTGATATCCAGTTCAAAAGCCTTTAGTTATGCCGGTCAGCGAATTGGTGTGATCGTCATGTCTCCCGGATTATTTGACCGGAAATACCCCGACCTGAGGCGATACTACTCCTCCGATAAATTTGGTCATGCCATGATCTATGGAGCGCTTTACGCCTTATCGGCAGGGGCTTCACACACGGCTCAATATGCCCTGGCAGCCATATTTAAAGCGGTCAATGATGGCAGCTACAATTACATCAGTGAAGTCAGGGAGTATGGCGAGAAGGCAAAGATCATGAAGGCCCTGTTCCTGAAGTATGGATTTAAAATTGTCTATGATATGGATTTGGATGAACCCATTGCCGACGGATTCTATTTCACCATATCCTACATGGGATTTGATGGCTTCCGGCTGGTGCATGAGCTGCTCTATTACGGGATCAGCGCCATCTCTCTGGCGATCACAGGCAGCACCAGGACGGAAGGATTAAGGGCCTGCGTGTCTCAGGTCCGGAGGGATCAGTTTCCGGTGCTGGAGCAGCGTCTGAAGCGGTTTCAGGAGGACCACTCCATCCCGGAATAGACAAGTTTATCCCAAAATAAAAGCATCGGGTCAAACCTGTCCAAGAACAGTTAAGAAGGTGTTTGAGAATTGTTACATTTGGTCTTGTACTTTAAAATAGCTTAACATGGCAAAAGCAAAAGGAGCCATAATGGTCGATGTGGAGAGATGTAAAGGCTGTCAGGTTTGTTTGGTAAATTGCCCGACCGATACCATTGGCATGGCTGAAGAGGTGAACGGAAAAGGATACCACTATGCCTATATGAAAAACCCCGAGAATTGTACGGGTTGTACCAATTGTGCGGTGGTGTGCCCCGATGGAGCGATTACTGTATACCGGGTTAAACAGCAATAAAGTCAAGCAGTATGAAGGAACTGGTTTTAATGAAGGGAAATGAAGCCATCGCCGAGGCGGCCATCAGGGCCGGAGTGGACGGTTATTTTGGATACCCGATCACCCCCCAATCCGAGGTTATGGAGTACCTGATGCTCCAGAAGCCGGAAGAACGAACCGGCATGGTGGTTTTACAGGCCGAAAGCGAGGTTGCTTCCATCAATATGGTTTACGGAGCAGCCGGAACAGGTAAAAAGGTTATGACCTCCTCTTCAAGTCCGGGTATCAGCCTGATGCAGGAGGGGATCTCTTATATTGCAGGGGCGGAACTTCCCTGCCTGATTGTGAATGTGGTACGGGGAGGACCTGGACTGGGAACCATACAACCTTCACAGGCCGATTATTTCCAATCGACCAAGGGCGGAGGCCATGGCGATTACAGACTGATTGTTCTGGCACCGGCCTCGGTTCAGGAGATGGCCGATTTTGTGGACCTGGCCTTTGAACTGGCTTTCAAGTACCGGAACCCTGCCCTGATCCTTTCGGACGGACTTATTGGCCAGATGATGGAGAAGGTGGAACTCCCCCCCCAGAAAGAAAGGCTTAAGGAATTTGATCAGTCCTGGGTGATCACGGGAAAAACCAAAGACAGGGAGAGAAACATTATCACTTCTCTGAACCTGGATCCGGATCTGCAATACGAACATAACCTGAAGCTGCAGGCGAAGTATAAAGCCATGGAGCAGGATGTCATGTTTGAAAAAATTGCCTGTGAGGATGCCGATTTTCTCCTGGTAGCCTATGGCTCCAGCGCCCGGATCTGTCAGAAAGTGGTGGAGCTGGCCAGGAGCAGAGGTAAGAAGGTTGGTTTGCTGCGCCCGCAGACCCTGTTTCCTTTTCCAAGCGAAGAACTGGCAAAGATGGCCAGAAGGGTGAAGGGGATGATGGCTGTTGAGTTGAGTTCAGGTCAGATGGTGGAGGATGTGAAACTGGCTGTGAACGGCAAGGTTCCGGTGACTCACTACGGAATGGTGGGTGGCAAAATTCATTCGCCGGATGATGTTTTAAACGAATTGGAAGAGAAATACATAGGAGGATACTAGATGGAACTGAAAGAGATCACCAGACCGGAGAACCTGGTTTATAAACGTACTCCCCTGATGACCGATGCAACCCTTTCGTATTGTCCGGGTTGTGGTCATGGAACCATCCACCGTCTTATTATGGAGGTGGTGGAGGAGATGGGTATTCAGGAAGATACCATCGGGATTGCCCCGGTAGGATGTTCAGTGCTTGCCTACGATTTCATGGATATTGATTGCTCACAGGCGGCACATGGAAGAGCGCCTGCACTGGCTACGGGCATCAAACGGCTCTGGCCCGATAAATATGTCTTTACCTATCAGGGAGATGGTGACCTGGCAGCCATCGGAACCGCGGAGACCATCCATGCCTGTAACCGTGGCGAAAACATTAGTATATTCTTTGTAAATAATGGAATATACGGAATGACCGGGGGACAAATGGCGCCCACCACCCTGGAGGGGATGAAATCATCCACCTCTCCCTATGGCAGGAACAATGAGACCATGGGTCCGCCCTATAAGATTACAGAACTGGTTGCCCGGCTGGAAGGGACCTATTATGTAACCCGGCAGTCGGTTCATAAACCCGGTCCCGTGCGCAAAGCAAAAAAGGCAATCCGCAAGGCCCTGGAGCTACAGAAGGAAAATAAGGGGCTCGCATTTGTCGAATTTGTGTCCAATTGTAATTCGGGATGGAAAATGACTCCGAATGATTCCAATACCTGGATGGAGGAACATATGTTTCCGTTCTATCCCATGGGAGACATTAAGGTGGACGGGAAGTTGGTTCAGGGTACATAGCTAATAGTTAGAGATATGACGGAAGAGATCATTATTGCAGGTTTCGGGGGACAGGGAGTCCTCTCCATGGGTAAGATCCTGGCCTACTCCGGGATCATGCAGGACCAGGAGGTCAGCTGGATGCCGTCCTACGGCCCTGAAATGCGCGGAGGAACCGCAAATGTTACGGTGATACTGAGCGATGACCGGGTCAGCTCTCCGGTACTGCAAAGTTATGACACCGCGATCCTGCTGAATCAGCAATCGATGGATAAATTTGAATCCATGGTGAAACCGGGAGGCCTGATGCTCTATGATCCCAACGGGATTACCCGCCATCCCCAACGGGACGATATCCGTATCTTTCAGGTGGAAGCCACCGAAGAGGCAGTCCGACTGAAATCCCCGATCACTTTTAATATGGTGGTTCTGGGGGCCTACATCAAGGTGAATCCGGTGGTGGATTTTGAGCATGTGATTCAGGGTCTGCGTAAATCACTTCCCGAACGGCACCATCACCTGATCCCTCAGAATGAGAAGGCAATACAGCGGGGAATGGAGATCGTGCGGGAAGCCAAGCTAAGTTCTGCGGGATAAGGGTTTTCTGTGGAACATGTATTGATACTATCAAATGAGTTGCGCAAAGGATAGTATCATCCATCAATCCATTCATCAACTAATATACTGCGAGGGATTTCCCGGGTCTATTTCTCATAAAAATGCATCTCGCGCATATAGGTATAGGCTTTGGCCGGTACCAGGTGGCGCACATCTTTCCCCTCTTTAATGGCCCGGCGAATCAGACTGGAGGAGATTTCCATGGCGGGGGCCTTTACCAGGGTGGCGTTGGGAAGACCGGTTAACAACTCCGCATCGGTCCCCGGCCGGGGGTAGATCAGACGGTGGTACTTCTCAACGATCAGGCCGGCATGTTTCCATTTATGAAAGGTCCGCAGACCATCGGCTCCCATCACCAGCTGAAATTCCCTGCCCGGATATTTCTCTTCCAGGTAGGTCAGGGTATCTATGGTATAGGAGGGGGTAGGAAGCTTGAACTCAATATCGGAGGCCCTGAAACGCTCATCCTCCTCTATGGCCAGCCGGACCATCTCAAGACGATGGTAATCGGGAAGCAGGCTCTTTTTCGCTTTCAGGGGATTCTGCGGACTTACGACGAACCATAGTTGCTCTACGTCGCTGTACTCGACCATAAAGTTGGCTATGGCCAGGTGGCCGATATGGATGGGATTAAAGGAGCCAAAATAGAGTCCGGTGATCATTGGGCCAGGAATTCTTTAACGATTCTTTCAGCTTCCGCCAGAGCGGTCTCCAGGGCATCATTAACCAGTATGTAGTCGAAGCGAGCAGCTTGTTCCATCTCAAAAAGGGCTTTTCCAAGCCTCTTTTGCAGGGAACTTTCATCGTCTGTCGCCCTGGAACGCAGCCGTTGTTCCAGGATCTCCATGGAGGGAGCCTGGATAAAGATGGCGCAGGCTCTCTTACCATACTTATTTTTCAGATTCAGTCCGCCCACCACATCGATATCAAAAATGGCATGGCAGCCCCCGTTCCAGATTCGCTCCACTTCGCTGTACAGGGTCCCGTAAAACTGATCGGGGTACACCTCCTCCCATTCGACAAAGGCATTTTCCCGGATCTTTTTTCGAAACTCTCCGGGAGAAATAAAATAGTACTCCCGGCCATCTAGCTCCCCTTTCCTGGGCTTGCGGGAAGTGGCTGAGATACTGAATTCCAGTCCCAGCTCCAGTTTCATCAGGTGATGAACGATGGTGGATTTACCGGCACCGGAAGGTGCGCTGAAAATGAGTAATTTCCCTTCCATTACAATACGTTAAGGACCTGCTCCTTGATTCGCTCCAGTTCATCTTTCATCTCTACCACTATTTTCTGAAGTTCCTTGTGGTTGGCCTTGGAGCCCAGTGTATTGATCTCCCTGCCCATTTCCTGGGATATGAACCCCAGCTTTTTCCCTGCAGGGCTCTGATCTTCCAGGGTCTCCAGGAAATACCTGCAATGGTTGGCCAGCCTGACTTTTTCTTCGGAGATATCCAGCTTTTCTATGTAATAAATAAGTTCCTGCTCAAAGCGGTTCTCATCTATGCTGTCCTTCATACCCAGTTCGTCCAGATGCTTCCCGATACGCTCTCTCACCAGGTCGATACGCTCTCCCTCATATTGGTCCACCTGAGCCAGTTTCCCGAGGATGCTTTCCACCCGAAAACGCAAATCCCCATCCAGGGAAGCCCCTTCCTGCTTCCTGAACATATTGACAAACTGCAGGGCCTCCAGGAGGGTCTCCTTAACCCGGGTCCACTCGTTCTCTTCCAATTCCAGTTTTTCGGTCCGGATGGTATCGGGCATTTTCATGACGGTACTCAGCAGCTCCAGGGAAGCCTGCAGCCCCAGCTCTCCGGAGATCCTGTAGAGTTGCCCGTAATAGGCTTTCACCACCGGCTCATTAATAATGGAGGGAACAGCTTCACTCGAAAGTTCGTAGTGGAAAGAACACTCCACCTTGCCTCTTTCCAGTTCGGAAGCGATCAGTTGCCGGATCTCCAGTTCCTTTTGCTTATAGAGGGAAGGCAGGCGGGTGCTGGTATCCAGTTGCTTGCTGTTGAGAGATTTAATTTCGACGGTCAGCTTTTTGTCGGCCAGCAGGCATTCGGCTTTCCCGTAGCCGGTCATGGATCTGATCATGGTTTTTTCAGATAAAGTTAGGTGCAAATTTACAGTATTCAGATTGCTTTGGCAACGTTCAGTTGGCCATGGGTACTGTAAAGCTGAAAACCGAGCCCTTTCCGGGCGAGCTTTCAACTTTTATCTCGCCCCCGTTTTTTTCCACGAATTCCCTGCAAATGATCAGTCCGAGTCCTGTACCTTTTTCCCCGGCCGTCCCGGTGGATTTGAATTTCTCATCTATCCGGAACAATTTCTCCATCTGTTCCGGGCTGATCCCGATCCCTTCATCCACAATGGACACTTCGATCTCCTCCTTCCGGGGCTTCAGCTGGATCTCGACCTTTTTATCTCTGTTGGTAAATTTGACTGCATTGGTAACCAGGTTGCGTATTACACTGTTGATCATGTCCCGGTCCCCGTAAGCGTAAACTTCATCCTGTTCAGATGCATGTAACATGATTCCCTTTTTCTCGGCCAGCAGCCGGTGCAGGTTGATATTCTCCTGAACCAGGGAGCTCAGGTTAAACTTTACCGGATCGTACTTGATTCTTCCCCTTTGCGATCTGGACCAGGTCAGGAGGTTTTCCAGCAGGTCGAGCAGATGTTTTACAGACTGGTTTATCTTCATAAATCCAGCTTTATGGTCCTCTCTTTCCGTATCGTCAAAACTTTCTACCATCAGCTCGCTGATCTGCTGATTCTGATGCTTCAGCAGGCGGTTGGTCCGCGACTTCAACAGGTAAATATAGATCCAAACCGCGATGGATACAGAGACCAGTATCTCCAGCAGGATAAACCACCAGGATAACCAGATGGGTGGAGTGATAAGAATACTAAGCTGCAGAGGCGGATCACTCCGGTATCCATCCGTGTTCTCGGCCACCACCTTCAGCAGATAATTGCCTGCTTTCATGTTGGTATAGGAAACATAGTTCCTGGAGCCGGCATTGTTCCAGTCCGTATCAAGATTTTCCATGATATAGCTGTAGTGCAGATCGCCTGTTTGCAGGTTGTTGAGGGCCGCAAATTCGACAGAGAAGAAGCGATGCCGGTAATCCAGAACAATCTCCTCCATGTAGCTCACATTTTCACTGCTGTAGAAATTTCCATCGGATTCTACTATACGTTCCGGCTGACCCTCAAACTCCTCTTCCAAATCAATCCCTCCGATTCGTACTTCTTTCCCAAGCACTTCCAGGCTGGTAAGGGTGAACTCCGGGACATTCGTGACCGGTTCCAGGGTCTCGGGGTCGACGATATTCATGCCATATACCCCTCCGAAATATAGTTTCCCGCTGGGTCCCCTGTAGAAGGAGCCTCCATTAAATTCGTTGCTCTGCAGGCCATCGTTCATATCAAAGTTCCTGACTTCAAAAGTCTCCAGATCGAAGCGGCAGATCCCCAGATTGGTGCTTAGCCAGATGCAGTTGTTGTTATCCGGAAGCACTCCGTATATCACCTCATTGGCCAGTCCCTCGTTCACCCCAAAACGTCGGAAGGTTCCCGTGGCCGGATAGAACATATTCAGTCCGCTGTTGGTCCCTATCCAGAACCTCTCCTGAGGGTCTTCATAAATAGAAAAGACAATATTATCCGAAATACTGTTGGGATCTTCGGGATCGTAAAAATAGCTGATGCAGCTGCCATCTTCCGGATTCAGCCTGCAGAGGCCGCCTCCGTAGGTTCCCACCCAGAGTTTGTCATTTTTATCCTGGTGAATGGCGGAGTAAATGAAGTTATGCGGGGGGCCTGTTTCCTGGGCTGCGGCGGTCAGGTATCGCCTGAAACTCTTTTGATCCTCCAGCAGGAGGTTCAGTCCGTTGCGTGTGCCTACCCAGATTCTTCCCTCCCGGTCCTCAAACACTGCCCGGACTGAATTGTGTGACAGGGAAGCCGGATTGCCGGGATCATGTCTGAAGTGCGTAAAAGACCGCTTATCCGGATGGAACAGATTTAGTCCGCCTCCGTCGGTCCCGATCCAGATTCGGCCCCTGCTGTCCTGGTAGATTTTCCGGATGGAGGAGTGAGCCAGTGAGCCGGGTTCAAGTGGATTGTGATCGTAATGTGTGTAGGTCCCCCGGCGCTGATCGTAGCAGGAGATCCCATGAGCATTTGTGCCCATCCACAGGGTGCTGTCCGAAGCTTCACATATGGTCCAGATAAATGAACTGGCCAGGCTGTTTGGATTAAAGGGGTTGTTTTTGAACAGGGTAAACCTGTTTGAATGGGGATTCATTACAGAGATGCCGGCACCAAAGGTCCCAAACCAGGTGGCCCCGGAACGATCCTGGAAAACACAATTGATGGAATTATCCGAGAGACTTTCCGGATCAGCAGGATTATGCATATAATGCCGGTAACTGAAGTTTTCCGGATCGATCCAGAAAACACCATTTCCAAAGGTTCCGAACCAGATATCTCCGGTGAGGTCTTCCAGCAGTGATTCCCTGGGGTCCGTGGCCAGCGAGTGAGTGCTTCCTCCTGTTGAGAGAAAAAGTTGCAGGTCGTCCTCTTCTTTCCGGTAGCAGTAAAGTCCCTCCCCGGTAAGTATCCATACCTGGCCCAGATAGTCCGGAAGGACCCTGGTGATCCTGGCATTTTCCCCGGCAAAATTCAGTGCGATCAACTGACTCCGGCGGTCGGGCGACAGGTCAAGCTTCACCAGCCCCCTGTCGGTCCCGAGCCAGAGAGTCTCGTCTCTCAGTGCCATATCGTAAATGGAGGTGCTGGTATCGATCGGGCCATCCCTGTTTTCACTGAAAAATAATCCTGATTTCCTGTCGTAACTGTAGAGCCCCTTATAGGTGGAAATCCAGAAACGGCCCGATTTATCGTTCAGAAATCCGCTGATCCGGCTGCTTAGCCCAACCAGCTCCTGGTCGTCCGGTACGACTCTCTGAACTTCTCTGGAGAACCGGTCCACATGGTTCAGTCCCCGGAAAGTTCCCACCCATATTTCATTTCTAAGGTCTGCCTCAATGGCGGTGATGGTGTCGTTTGAGAGGCTGGAGATGTTTTTCGGGTCGTGCTTCAGGGCGGTAAACATACCTGTACGCGGATTGTACCTGGTAAGTCCGCTTTTGGAGCCGAGCCAGATGACTCCCGATTTATCTTCGAAGATGAGTTCAATCCATTTATCTGCCAGCAGATTGTGCTGATCGGTATGTGCTCCGTACACCGTGATGTTCTGGCCATCATATTTATTCAGGCCGTCCTCGGTCCCAAACCACATAAATCCTTTGGAGTCCTGGTATATATGGTAGACCGAACTCAGGGAGAGGCCATCGTTGATGGTAATCCGCTTAAAGGGGAGATAGTCATCCTGTGCGGCCAGTCCGGCGGAGCAGAGCAGCAGTCCGATTAAAAGCAGTAAGTACCTGGTCATCCTGGAAACGTGGTAGCGTTAGTTCAAATAGGACGTACAAATATCGATCCAAGTTACCCAATCACCCCGGGTAAATCAATGAAAAAGGGTTAAAATATGTTATCTGTTCTTAACGGGTAATGGTAGCTGGTTCCACTTTGGCTTTGACAACCGTCCTGGTTTTCCAGCGGCCCGTCCGGTAGTAGATGACAGACAGCAGCAATCCGATTCCCCACCCGCTGGGAATGGACCACCAGATTCCCGTAGCTCCCAGTCCGGCCCCTTTTATGCTCAGTCCGAATATCTGTATGCTCTCCTGGCTGAGGAACACGGCGGCCGGAATCCGTATGATCCACAGAGAGAAAATGGTCAGGAACATGGGAATCAGAGTATCCCCGGCCCCCCGCATTACCCCTCCATAGGTAAACATCCCTGTAAACAAAAGGTAGAAGGAGGTGACAATGGTCAGGTACCTGCCCCCGATGTCGATCACCGCCTGATCGCGGGTAAACAGGTTCATAAGCGGATACTTGAAAATAATTACCAGAATTGTGATTACCAGGGCCGTGGCCGATGACATCAGCAGGGTGCGGGCCAGTCCCTTTTTCACCCGGTCTATTTTTCCGGCCCCGATATTTTGTCCCACGAAAGTTGCCAGGGCATGAGAAAAAACCATGGAGGGGATGACCGCCAGACTGTCGAGCCGGCCGGCAGCCGTATAACCTGCAACCACATCTGTTCCAAATCCGTTGACAATTCGCATAAGCGCCATCATTCCCAGAGCCACAAATGCCTGCTGTACCCCTGTGGGCAGGCCAATGCGCAGACTCTGTTTAAAGATATCCCAGTCAAAGGAGAACTCCCTGAGGTTAAATCTGATCAGTTCATGGTTCCTGTTGAGATAGAATACGGCCACCATAAAGGCAGTCCCCTGGGCAATCAGGGTAGCAAAAGCCGCACCCTCGATGCCCCAGCCAAGTTTCACAATAAACAGCAGGTCCAGTCCGATATTGAGAATGGTGGAAAGAACCAGGAAATAGAGGGGAGTAATGGAATCGCCCAGTCCCCTCAGGATGGCCGCCACCCCGTTATAGCCGAAAAAGACCACCAGTCCGGATACGTAAATAGTTAAGTAGGTGTTGGCCATGGGCAAAAGCTCCTCGGGGAGCTTGATCAGACGGAAAATCTGTTCTGAAAAGGAGATCCCGATGACGGTCATGATCACGGCAAAAACACCCATGACAATAAAAATGGTATCAATGGCACGTTTGACTTTGGTAAAGTTTTTGGCGCCATAAAACTGGGAGATCACAATGGTCCCACCGGTTGCAATCCCGATGATCAGAGCGATCAGGGTGAAGATGACCGGGAAGGAAGCACCTACCGCTGCCAGTGCCTCTTTCCCCAGGAATCTGCCTACAATGATCTGATCTACAAAGGTATAAAGCTGCTGAAACATATGCCCTACCAGCATTGGCATGGCGAAACGCAATATGTTTTTTCCTACGCTGCCTTCGGTTAAATCTTTCATGATAAAATTCAGCCGCCTAAGTTCGTTAATTTATTTCAGCTAACATAATGGCCTGCAGGTGACCTGGAATCTGTAAGAGGATCCGCCTGAAAAGAGTGCGTCGGGGAGGATGGTCGTTGATGTTATAGGAGATATTTTTTTATTTCACAGGAAATTTTCTTAACCTGTGTAATTATTTTCTTTCATGCACCTGTCAAACAACAAAAGCTATTTCTTATCATGAAAAATTTCCGGATGTTCACTGCCATGTTGTTCACTTTTGGACTCATGCAGGGCGGAATTGCCCAGATTGCAGGAACTGCACACGATTTCTCAAGCGAATCGTAGGCCCCTGGCTCTAACCGCGGATGTGGCGTTTGTCACACTACCCACCAATCACTTCCAGTCGCCAGCGCTCCCTTGTGGCACCATGAAACCACGGTGCTGGCCGGTTATACCCTCTATGATTCACCCACATTTGATGGAGGAACCACCATTATCGATCCAGGGGCAAGCTCACGCCTCTGCCTAAGCTGCCATGACGGGACCGTGGCACTGGAGAATTTCGGTGGGGTCAGTTCCGGCACCAACTATATCGATCCTTCATCGCGGATCGGGGGGGTGGCCGGCAATGATCTGAGCACAGAACATCCCATCTCTTTTGATTATACCGATGCGCTGGCCTCCGGTGACGGAGGTCTTTTCCCTCGTACAACCACCAACAGCGGGCTGGGGAGCACCATCGATAACGATATGCTTTTCAGTAGCAGGATGGAGTGCGCCTCGTGCCACGATGTTCATAACAGGTACGGGGTCATGCACCTGTTGAAGATGTCCAATGTGAACAGCGAACTCTGCCTGACCTGCCATAACAAATAGTGCAGCCGGTTTCAGTCTAATCCGTAATAAGTTCATCACCCATGAACAGACCTCTGCCCTTTGTTTCCATTGGAATAATTTGCTTCACCTGCCTGCTCTTTGCCTGTAATTCACAGGTGGCAAAGTCCCCTTCTCCAGGATCCCTGGTCATTTTTCCGCCACCCCCCGATACCACCCGGATACAGTTTCTGACCTACTTCAGCTCTTCTGATGATCTGGAGGGGGATCAGGGAGCATTTCAAAGGTTTTTGTTTGGTGAGGAGCCCCCGCTCAATATGATCAAACCCTATGGAATCACCGTTCATTAGGAGAAAGTTTATATCTGTGATACCGGTTTGGGCGGACTGGAGGTGCTGGATCTGGAAAAGGGGAGCTTCGAGTATTTCATCCCGGGTGGCAAGGGTCAGTTGAAACTGCCCATCAACTGTTGTGTGGATGAACGGGGCTATCTTTATGTGGCCGATGCCAACCGTGGGCAAATTGTCGTGTTTGACGGGAATCAGCAGTTCGTGCATGCTTTTGGGGAAGCGGAAGGATTCAGGCCCACGGATGTGGGTGTTCACCAGGGGATCATCTGGGTGGCCAATGTCCGGGACCACTCGGTCTGTCTCTACGGAAGCGATGATTTTAAATTGATCGACCGCAGACCGGATCTGGGACCGGAGGAGGAGGGATTTATCAGGCAGGCCACAAATATGGCCATCCTGAACGACAGGCTCTATATTTCGGATTTCGGCGATTTCAATGTAAAATCCTATACCCTCGGGGGGGAATACCTGGGTGTGGTAGGTGGTTATGGGAACGGACCCGGACGCTTTACCAGGCCCAAGGGTATTGCTCAGGACCGGGAGGAGAACCTCTATTTAGTGGACGCTGCATTCGAAAATGTACAGCTGTTTAATGCCGGGGGAGATTTGTTGATGCATTTTGGTGGTGCTTACAAAGGAGCCGGAGCCATGTGGCTGCCTGCTGCTGTTGAGATCAGTTATGAGAACCTCTCCTTTTTCGAACCTTATGTTGATGATAGTTTCGTGCTGAAATACCTGATTTATGTTACGAACCAGTATGGTCCTGCTAAAGTCAATGTGTATGGTTTTGTGGAACAGAAACCAGCTTATCCTTAAAAGCCGTCCATGAAGTGCCTGCGAAACATATGCATAAGGCTGCTTTTAGGGATGGGAATGATCTTTTTAAGTCAGTGTTCCCCCTATGCGGGAAAAAGTCTGTTGCACTTTTTCTTTGATGGGGTTCCGGATGCAGACACCATCTCTGTGGCCTCTGCAGATCCAGGAATCGCAGACCCCGATTCAACTTTGATGGCCTCCGGTCAAAGGGCTCCGGATGAAGCGGAGCTGTTCATCCACTATCCTTATGGAGAGCGGGAATGCGCCTCCTGTCATAATAAGAGCTCGCTGGGAAGCATGACAGAACCCCAGCCTGCACTTTGCTATATCTGTCACGAAGATCTGACCGGACAATTTAACTACCTGCATGGACCGGTTGCCGGGGGGGTACTGCACCGCCTGTCACGATCCCCATAGCTCGGGGAATGAGATGCTGCTCAGGTTTACCGGTGAAAAGCTCTGTTTCTATTGCCATAAGGCTGGTAGTGTCATGCGAAACGAGATGCATGAAGGGATTGAGGGCATGCTTTGTACCGATTGCCATAATCCGCACGGGGGAGAAGATAACTATATTTTTCAATAGCCAGCAGACCATAAAAGGGTGAACCGATTCAGAACCATATTGCTTCTTGCAGCCTTGCTTAATCCGATCTGCTCGTTCGCACAGGCACAGCGCTCAGCAGGTATCTGGTACCTCAGGAATATTTCGGGGGAGCTGGATCTGAAGGGGCAGTACAGGCAGCTGGTAAGCTCATTCAATGAGATTACCGAGGACCAGAGAAGTACCTACCTCCTGAGCGGACTGAAGCTGAATACCAGCAGCTACCTCTGGGACAAGGATATATTTCTGATTGATCTGAATGCTGCCTACAGCCCGGAGTTAAGGGATTAAAAGTACATTACTGTTCCCGACCGGTCGGAAGTAAGGACCCTGAAGAAGGTGGACCTGAAGACCACTCTCTTTAATAACAAAGCGGTGAGCCTGCAGGGCTTTTATAATTTCGATCAGAGCTATTACAACCGCGAGCTACTTACCAATGTCAGATCCAACAACCGGCAATGGGGAGGGATCCTTTCCCTCCATAACAGCTTCCTGCCTATAAGTTTGACATACAGGGATCAGATGTGGAGTCAGGAAGAGATACAGTCCGGGCGGACCTTTAACATGGACCAGCAGAATATGGAGGCCAGGACTTCCAGGTCTTTCGGAGCAAGGGATCGTACCGAATTGCTCTATTCTCATCAGAATTATATTTACCGTTATGCAGAGCTTCACCGGACCGTGCATCAAATCGATCGTTTGGCATTCAATAACAGCCTCTTTTTTGATGCAGCCAGGAAGTATAATCTGAATTCCCGGTTTACATGGTACGATCAGGAAGGGACCACCAGTTTCAGGCGTGTGGAGCTTCTGGAAGGTCTTTCCATGCAGTTGCCCCGTCATTTGAAACTGAGGACCAGTTTTAATCTTTACGGGCTAAAGGATCCGGTACAAACCTGAAACCAGAAAAGAACCCGGGCCTCCCTGCAGCATAAACTGTTCCAGAGCCTGACCACCAGGCTCTACATGAAGTACACCCGGCATGAGCATTCAACGGAGGGAATGCCGGGGATGCTCCAGGTGATCCGGGAAGAACAGAGCATTTCCGACGGGGAGGTGACACTTTTGAAGAAGCCCTATGTGCAGGATCTGTCGGTCGTTGTCAGGGACGCGAACGGATTCATGATCTACCAGCTTAATTTTGATTATATCCTGATTAAGCGGGGCAGCTTTACGGAGATCCAGCGAGTTCCGGGCGGCTTGATACCCAACGGGGCTGCGG
Source organism: Bacteroidales bacterium (assembly GCA_029210725.1). Lineage (NCBI taxonomy): Bacteria > Pseudomonadati > Bacteroidota > Bacteroidia > Bacteroidales > Bacteroidales bacterium. Next base: position 57,597 of record JARGFM010000012.1, read on the forward strand.
TCTATATCGATTACAGCTATCAGCAACCAGGTTCCTACTCTTATGGGGCCAACAACAATTATTTTAGTGCAAGTGTCCTCTTGTTCAACAGCTTGTTAGAGCTTTATTACCAGTATTCCATCCAGGACTATCCCAGGGTGGATCAGGGTGACCTGCTCACCCTGAACTACTTCCGTCAACATTTGTATGGAGTTCGTCTGGATCTGGGATTTGCCAGGGCCGGTGTGGAGGCCGACCTGTTCAACAGCAATATCATCCCTTACCGGATGAGGCGATATTATATGGATGTGAACTGGAATCTCAGGTCCAGACTGTTGCTTACACTAAATGGAAATATCCGGGATTACAATATGATTGCAGATGAGGTGGATCAGTGCTACGCCAATCTTTCCGGGAAGATGGTGTACCGGATCAGGCCAGGCATGAGAGTCAGCCTGGAGTCGGGATACCTGAATCAGCGCGGGTCACATATCGATCTGGATCTGCTTACCTCCAGGGTCGAATTTCAATCCGCCTTTAACAAACTTCAGCTCAGGCTTGGACTGGAGATGTACAGACGGCTTTATATGAACAGTGAGTTTGCCTTTAATGGAGCGTATGTACAATTAACCAGAAGATTTTAACAGTGTGCTTATGATACAATGGCTGATAGTAGATATCCTGATCGTTCTGACGGTTCCCTTCAGCAGATCGGCCACCCCGGATACGGGGCAGGAGCCCTTCTCAGAGTGCAGGGAGTGCCATTCGGATCTGGTGGAGCAGGAGATCATGCACTATCCGGCCGGGGATGCCTGCAATAACTGTCACGAATCCACCGGCGCATCCCATCCTTCAGAAGACAGCGCTGGATTTCGATTGATGGACCAGATACCCGTGCTCTGTTTTTACTGTCATGAGGAGAACGGACCAGTAAGTTTTGCTCATAAACCCGTTGAAGATGGCAACTGTCTGGGATGTCACGATGCCCACGGTTCATCGGAGTCTTCCCTTTTGCTTGCCGGGGATCCGGATCTGTGCCTCTCCTTTCACAACCGGGAATACAGGTCCGACTCTACGGAAACAGCAAATATCGGCCGGCTTGTCAAGGGGAAAATGACGGCACATTCGGCCATCCCGGGCGGAGGGTGCATGTCCTGTCACCAGGCCCATGGCTCCGGCTTCCGGTCCCTGCTGGTGGACCTGTATCCGGAGGAGGACTACCTGCCGGCACTTACTGAGAATTTCGGGCTCTGTTTTCTTTGCCATGATACCGACCTTCTGGAAGCCGGGGAGACTGAATGGGGCACCGGGTTCAGGAATGGGAAGAAGAATCTTCACAGGCTTCATATAAACGGGAACAAAGGAAGGAACTGCCGGATGTGTCATAACATTCACGGATCGCCCCGGCCCTTTCTGGTGGAGGAGCAAATTGTCTTTGGGTCCTGGGAGATGCAGATGAATTTTATTCCTGATGAGCAGGGGGGATCCTGTCTTCCCGGATGTCACGGAAAACTGTCATACCAGAGGTAAGCGATGGAGAGAATGAGATATAGAGGGCCATGTAATGAGCGGGTAAAAGAGTATGAAAGGGCTGTCCGGACGGGCATGATGCTTATGCTGCTCCTTCTGTTCGTACTTCCCTTAAAGGCTCAGTCCGCAGAAGAATACCGTGTGAAATGGATCGGGGAGTACCCCGGGGAAAGGGGAGAAAAAAGGACCAGCTTTGGCGACCGGCTATCCAGGATTGTATTCGGGCAGAAGCCGCAGGATCTGATGAAGCCCTTTAATGTGGTGGCTGTAGATCAGGAGCAGTTCTGGATTCTCGACCAGGGAGCAGGGGGAGTGTTTCAGGTGGCCGGTGGTCAGGGAGCCTGGATCCGGCCCCTCAGGCGAGCTGAGCTGGAATACCCTTCCCTGGTGGGGATCTGCCGGATGCCTGGCGGAGACTTGCTTCTCACCGATTCCAGACTAAACAGGGTGTTGCGCATTTCCGAAGGCCAGTTGATGATTTTCGGAGATTCCATCCCCCTGGATCAGCCAACCGGAATAGCCTGTAACAGAAGCAACGGAGAGGTCTGGGTGGTGGAGACCGGGGAACATCAGCTCACCAGGATCAGCAGTGAGGGGAAATTGATTGAGAAGATCGGGGGAAGGGGTACAGGTCCCGGTCAGTACAATTTTCCGACCTTTTTATGGATCGATCAGGAGGGCCGGATTTACGTTGTTGATTCAATGAATGATCGCATTCAGATTCTGAACCAGGAGGGGGCCTGTCTTGGGTCTTTTGGAGAATCGGGCGATGCTACGGGGTATATGGCCCGGCCCAAAGGAATCGCAACGGATTCAAAGGGAAACATTTACGTGGCCGATGCACTTTTTCACGCAGTTCAGATTTTTGATAGTCAGGGACAATTCCTCTACAGTTTCGGAAGCCAGGGGCAGGGTCCGGGTGAGTTCTGGATGCCTGCAGGCCTTTATATCGATGAAAAGGACCATATTTTTGTAGCTGACACCTACAATGCCAGGGTCCAGGTTTTTCAACTGGAAAAAGAAAATTGAGATGAGACAATTCCCAGCCATAGCACTGCTCCTCCTGGTCCTGATCCCTGCCTTAGCCGGAGCCCAGTCCATTGTTACCACGGTTCATAACCTCTCCGTATCGGGTCCTGGGGATGTGCGGGCCGTATCGGAATCGGAAATCTGCATTTTCTGTCATACTCCGCACCACAGCCTGCCGGCCAGTCCGCTCTGGAACAAGGATGACCGGGGATATACCTACACACTTTATCACAGTTCCACCGCTGAGGCTGTGCCGGGTCAGCCCGATGGTGCTTCCATTCTCTGTCTCAGCTGTCATGATGGCACCACCGCACTCGGACAGGTATTGAGCCGGACAGGCGATATTGGCTTTTCGGGAGGAATCAGCACCCTCCCTCCGGGGACTTCAAATATTTCCACCGATCTGGCCGATGATCATCCGATCTCCTTTGATTATACGACCGGACTGGCGGCAGCCGACGGACAGTTAAAGGACCCCGCGGCTCTTGTACCTCCTGTTGCTCTGTTCAGTGGCCGCATGCAGTGTACCTCCTGCCACGATCCCCACAGGAACCTGACCAATGATTTCCTGGTGCTGACCAAGCAGTTTTCGGAGCTGTGCTTTAGCTGTCATAACCGTAATTTCTGGTCTTTTTCATCCCATTCCAATTCTACGGCTGCCTGGAACGGAAACGGGACCGATCCCTGGCCACATACCACTTATCAGACGGTGGCCGAAAATGCATGCGAGAGCTGTCATATTCCGCACAATGCATGAAACAGCCAGCGGCTCCTGAATGAACTCGCCGAAGAGAATAACTGTCTTCCCTGTCACAATGGGAATGTGTCGTCCACCAACATCCTGGCCCAGCTGACCAAGCCCTACCTGCATAATGTGTATGCATACAACCTGGAGCATGATGCTGCAGAGGATCCGCTGGTGCTTTCCATGCATGTGGAGTGCGAGGATTGCCATAATCCGCATGCTGTAAGCAATACACCTGCCCTGGCCCCGGCCGCCAATGGATTTCTCACCGGGATCTCCGGGGTGGATCAGAGCGGGAACCCGGTGGATCCCATTCAGTATGCTTATGAGCTTTGTTACCGTTGCCATGCCGACAGTCCGGCCAAACCGACCAGTCTGACCACCCGGCTGATTGAGCAGAATAATGTGATACTGGAGTTTGATCCGGCCAATCCCTCGCATCACGCACTTACTTCGGCAGGGGCCAATCCCAATGTCCCCAGTCTGATTGCTCCTCTTAGCGAATCAAGCATGATCTACTGTACGGATTGCCATGCCTGTCATGATCCGCACGGAATCAGTCATAACCAGGGCAACAGCACCAACCATGCCCATCTGATCAACTTCGACAGGAGCATGGTCTCACCTGCCAATAATGGTTTGCTGCAATTCGAGAGCCTGGGCGTGTTCTCAGGCCGTTGCTACCTGAATTGTCATGGTCAGAATCACATGGGATTTGCCTTTGAGTATTAACTCCGGTACCGGGTGGATTTTAGGTGATTTTTTCAAGCTCCACGGTAAAATGACGCATAATCGGGGCCTCATAAGTGATCTTGTACCCCGAGTGGATCTGCTCTTTGCGTTTATGAATGTTGATCAGTGCAGCGGCCACATAATCCATATGGTTCCTGGTATACACCCTCCGGGGGATGGTTAAGCGCAGCAGTTCTAACCTGGGATACCGGTTCTCACGGGTTTCCGGATCCCGGTCGGCCAGGAGGGTCCCGATTTCCACGGCCCTGACTCCCGATTCCAGATATAGTTCTGCCGCCAGTGTTTGTGCGATAAACTCTTCCCTGGGCACCCCAGGCAGAAAGCGGGCGGCATCGACAAAAATGGCATGTCCCCCAAATGGTTCCTGCACGGGAACTCCTGCTTTCCTGAGCAGCTCACCCAGGTAGTGGACCTGGGTGATCCTGCTTTCCAGGTAGCTATAGGTGGAGGCCTCTTCCAGCCCCTGAGCCAGGGCGGCCATATCCCTTCCCGACATGCCCCCGTAGGTGATGAATCCTTCAAACATGATATTAAAGGTGGATGCTTCCCGGAAGAGGTCCCTGCTCCTGAGAGCAATGAATCCGCCCATATTCACAATTCCGTCTTTCTTGCTGCTCATGGTCATTCCATCGGCACAGGAGAACATCTCCCGGATGATGTCCCTGATCGAATGATCCTTGTAGCCTTTCTCCCTGGTCTTGATGAACCAGGCATTTTCTGCAAACCTGGCCGCATCAAAGACTACGGGGATCCCGTATTGATCGGCAAAATTGCGCACTGCCTTCAGATTCTCCATACTCACGGGCTGGCCTCCTGTGGAGTTGCAGGTGACTGTAACAATTATCAGCGGAATCCGCTCCTTCCCGTAGACCTGAATCAAATTTTCAAGTTTACTTAAATCGAGGTTTCCTTTAAAAGGGTGGTACTTCCGGGTGTCTCCGGCCTCATCGATGGTACAGTCAAAGGCGCGGGCCTTTCTAAACTCAATATGTCCCTTGGTTGTATCGAAATGTGCATTACCCGGTACCACTTGTCCCTCCTTCACCAGCACCGAAAAGAGCACATTTTCAGCGGCTCGTCCCTGATGGGTGGGAAGAACGTAGGGGAAGCCTGTCAGAGAGGTGATTACCTCCTTCATCCGATCAAAGGACCGGCTTCCGGCATAGGCTTCGTCACCGCTCATCAGGGCGGACCACTGCTCCTGGCTCATGGCCCCGGTTCCGGAGTCGGTCAGCAGGTCGATAAATACCTGTGTGCTCTTCAGGTTAAACAGGTTATAATGTGCCTCCCGGAGCCACTCTTCCCGCTCCGCCCTGGTGCTGGGATGCATGGGTTCGACCATTTTTATTTTATAGGGTTCTGCGTATGGTAACATGAGATATCGTATTGGAAATGAACTATAAATGCTGAGTTGGAAAAACGGGGGATAGCCTCGTGCCGGCAGGGGCTGTCTGGCAAGCGCCGGACGCTAAAATTTGTCCCGTTGTTTGATATTGAGGAACAGGCGTTTGGAAGTGATATCCATATAAATATTCATACCAGGTACAAAGATAAGCCGATGCGGCCAATTAAGATGGAAGAGAAGGATGTTCTTGGGCATTTAGCTTGCCCTGATCTCTTCTTCAGCTTCTTTCATCCTGCAAAAAGCTGTGTATAAGATCTATTTCTGCCCCCCCCGTTTCAGATAAAATACCCAATTATGGGGATCAGGCGCAAGCAATTCTGTTCTATTTTTGCAAATCAGTGATCCTTATACAGATTTGTTTGTTATACTAGTCTCAAAGTAGATGCATGTGCTTAAGATTGCCGGGACATATGTAAGTGAGCTGGTAGGGCTGGTGAATGAGATGTCACCCTACCTTCTACTGGGATTCTTATTTGCCGGAATACTCCGGGTATTATTTCCAAGGCACTTGATTACCAGGTATATGGGTCAGAGTAATTTCAGATCGGTATTCAATGCATCCCTGCTTGGGGTCCCCATGCCCCTTTGTTCCTGCGGGGTACTTCCTGCCGGGATCGGGTTCTACAAGAATGGAGCCGCCAGGGGACCTACCATTTCTTTTTTAATCTCCACACCCCAGACCGGAGTGGATTCCATTCTGGCCACCTACTCCCTGCTCGGACTCCCGCTGGCTATAATCAGGCCGATAGTTGCTCTTTTTACAGGGCTTTTAGGAGGAGTGCTGGGAAATGCAGTGGACAGAAATGCTGTGGAGGAGATTGAACGCGGAAGCAAAAGTGAAGAGAAATATGAGAGATCGGTCCGCGAACTTTTCAGGTATGGATTTGTCGAACTGATACAGGATATCTCCAAGTGGCTGCTGATCGGTATACTGCTTGCTGCCTTGCTGGCAGTATTAATTCCCAATGATTTTTTCACAAATACCATTTCCAGCGAATACCTGGCCATGCTCCTGATGATCGCAGCTTCGGTACCGCTCTATATTTGTGCCACGGGTTCTATTCCCATTGCAGCGGTTCTGCTGATGAAGGGGCTGGCTCCCGGAGCTGCACTGGTCCTGCTTATGGCAGGTCCGGCCACCAATATCGCCACCATGGCAGTGATAGGTAACTCGCTCGGGAAAAGAGCTCTCTGGGTATACCTGGGCAGCATCATCGGCGGGGCGCTTTTTTTCGGGATCCTGGTCAACGAACTTCTGCCCAGGGAGTGGTTTACCGGTGCCATTGCATCGGTGGCTCATGAACACGGAACCGGATGGTTCAAATGGGCCTCATCGGCCCTTCTTGTGCTTTTGATTCTGAACGGATATTTAATGAAACTGCTCTCCTCCCGAATGGAGCGGAGAAGAGACCGGGAAAAAACAAATCGTATGAAACATGATATACTACAATACCGGGTAGAAGGGATGACCTGTGATCACTGTAAGGCAAGCGTTGAAAACGGATTGAAGAGTCTGAAGGGTATCTCGGAGGTAGTGGCCGACCGGATCAATAATCAGGTGAGCATTCAGGCCGGCTCTGTGTCAGAGAATCAAATCAGGGAGACCATTGAAAAGCTGGGTTACAGGTTTGTGGGCAAGCTTTAGGAGATGACTCTGAATGATTTACATACGGGCGAATCTGCAACCATTGCCAGGATCAGGGGTCGTGGCGCTTTTCGTAAACGCCTGACAGAGATGGGTTTTATCCGCGGGAAAAACATTACTGTCTTAAAGTCGGCGCCTCTGAAGGATCCGGTAGAATACAGAATACTGGACAGTAATGTATCGCTGCGCAGAAGCGAAGCCAGCCTGGTGGAAGTTATTTTGGAGAGCGACTACCAGACGATATCACCGGGCAGGGCGGGAATGATTTCCGATGTTTTTCAGAGGGGACCGTTGATGCCCAGGCCCGGGAAAATCATTGATGTGGCCCTGGTGGGGAATCCCAATTGCGGTAAGACCACTTTGTTTAACCGGGTCTCCCGTTCCAGGGAACATGTGGGAAACTATTCAGGGGTCACTGTCGGTTCGAAGGAGGCTCTGTTCAACCACAGGGGCTATACCTTTCGCATGACCGATCTTCCGGGCACCTACTCTCTTTCCGATTACTCCAGTGAAGAGCGCTTTGTCAGGGAGCATATCCTGAAAAACAAGCCCGATGTGGTGGTCAATGTGGTCGATGCCAATAACCTGGAGCGGAATCTCTACCTCACCAGTCAGCTGATCGACATGGATGTTACCGTGGTAGTGGCACTGAATATGTATGATGATTTGTTGGAGAAAAAGGATAGAATCGACCTTGGATTATTGAGTAAGCTTCTGGGCATAAGGGTTGTGCCAACAATAAGTACACGGGGCAAAGGAATTTTCAGGTTGTTGAATCATGTCATTCGTGTTTTTGAAAACCAGGATCCTGATATCAGGCATATCCATATCCATTACGGGGAGGAGATCGAACAATCGGTGCAAAAACTACAGGAGCTGATTCGTCTCACACCCTCCCTCACAGATCACTACTCATCCCGGTTCATTGCCCTGAAACTGCTGGAACAGGATGACAATTGCACCTTTCTGATCTCAGGTGCGGAAAATTTTCTGGAGATACAGGCAACAGCCAGGGAGGAGAATGAAAGGATCAGCAGACTTTTCAGGGACGATACCGAAACTCTGATCACAGACGCCCGCTATGGCTTTGTGGCCGGAGCTCTGAAGGAGACCATGAAGAGAAGCGGGAACGATCCGGGCTTTTCGCGTTCTCAGCGAATCGATCGCGTACTCACTCATAAGTACCTGGGCCTGCCCATTTTTCTGGGTTTTCTCTGGATCATGTTCCATGCCACCTTTACCTTGGGGAACTATCCCATGGGCTGGATCGAACAGGGCGTGGATCTGCTGGGTCAGCTTATCCGCACAAATATGGCAGAGGGGATCTTCCGGGATATGCTGGTTGACGGGGTTATCGGGGGTGTGGGAGGCGTCATTGTCTTTCTTCCCAATATCCTCATTCTGTTTTTCTTTATCTCGCTGATGGAGGATACGGGCTATATGGCCCGTACCGCTTTTATTATGGATAAGGTGATGCATTTGTTTGGCCTTCACGGGAAGTCCTTTATACCGCTGATCATGGGCTTTGGCTGCAATGTGCCTGCCATCATGGCTACCAGAACGCTGGAGGACCGGAACGATCGTCTGCTGACCATGCTGATCATACCCTTTATGTCGTGCAGTGCCCGGCTTCCGGTCTATGTGCTGGTGGCCGGAGCCATTTTTCCTGCAAAAGCAGGGAATGTAATTTTTATGCTTTACATCCTCGGGGTTGTATTTTCCATGCTGATGTCCATCCTTTTTAAGAAGACACTTTTTAAGAATAGCGAGGCCCCTTTTGTCATGGAGCTGCCCATGTACAGGAACCCCGGGATCCGCGTGATCATGCGCCATATGTGGAGAAAGGGCTCACATTATCTGAAAAAGATGGGTGGAGTGATCCTGGTGGCATCCCTGGTGATCTGGGTGCTGGGGTATTTTCCCAGGGGGGTGGAGTATTCAAGGGATTATGAGCATCTTATAAACCTTGAGAAACAGGCTGGTTCCGGGCAATCCGCCTCACAAATTATGCTTTTGACCAGGCAAATGGAATCGGAGCGACAGCAAAACTCCTATATCGGAAGGATTGGTATGGCCGTAGAACCCCTTATCAGGCCTTTGGGCTTTGACTGGAAGATGGGCATCAGTCTGGTCACAGGTTTTGCTGCCAAGGAGATTGTGGTAAGCACCATGGGTGTACTCTACCAGGCTGATCCCGGTGGGGAGGAAGGGACGGCCTCCCTGCAGGACAGGATCAGCAAGGAGGTGTACAGTGAAGGTCCTAAAGCAGGAAGCAGGGTGTTTACTCCTCTGGCCAGCATCTCTTTTCTCCTGTTTGTGCTTTTTTATCTGCCCTGTGTCGCGGTTATCGCCACGGTAGGAAGGGAATCGGGAAGCTGGAAGTGGGCTGCTTTTGTCCTGTTTTATACGACGGCCATCGCCTGGACGGCCAGTTTTGCAGTATACCAGCTGGGCAGTTTGTTCCAACTGGGATGATTTATTATATTGCGCCCCCTATTAAATGTGTAACACTATGTTAAAAAAGCTATCCTTTCTCGTTTCTATGCCATTTATGGCTGTCCTGGTGATATCCCTGATAGTTGTTCTGGCACTGGCCACCTTTGTTGAGAGTGCCTATGGCACACAAACGGCATGGGCCGTGATATATGGGACGCACTGGTTTGAGCTGTTGATGCTCCTGATCGGAATCAACCTGGTAGGGGTCATGGTAAAGCAGAAATTCTTCAGACGAAAGAAGATCGTCGTTCTGTTGTTTCACCTGGCATTTATCCTGATCCTGCTGGGAGCCTCTGTAACCCGCTTTATCAGTTATGAGGGCAATATGCATATCCGGGAAAATTCTGCATCTGATGTCATGCTGAGTAACAATGCCTATATAAATGTCTTACTGGAAGCCAGGGGGGAGCGCTCCGAGCATGCCAGAGAGGTGATGCTGACCGAACTGACCCCGAAAGATTACCGGATGAGCACCCGTGTGGGTGGAGAAAAGGTCACGATCAGATCCACAGAATACCTGAGCAGTGCGATTGAGCAGTATATATCCTCTCCGGGGGGAGAACCTTATATGCAGCTGATGCTGGTAAGTGACCGGCAGACCACCATCGGGATCCCATCGGGGTCCACACAGGAGGTAAACGGAATGACCATTGGTTTTAACAGGGCCGATACATCGGCCATGGTTAATTTTTATTCCAGGGGCGATATGATATGGATGACGGCACCCTTTGCTGTTTCGGTCATGCAGATGGGTGGCGCCGGAGGTGAAGAGTATGCTCCCGGGCAGGAAGTACCTGTGAGGGAGAATACCCTCTACGCGATGGCGAATATGCGTTTGGCACTTCAGAGTTATATGCCTTCTGCCAGGAAGCAGATTGTAAGAGCTCCTGCTGGTCAGAGGGGTTCACATCTGGGAGCCGTCCGCCTGGAGATCAGTTACAGGGGGATGACAGGCGAGCTTTACGTACCGGGACTGGCCAGGCTGGCAGGACAGCCGGTCAGCGGAAGCATGGGTGATCTTAACTATACGGTCACTTATGGATCCAGAGAGATCAAAGTGCCATTTTCGCTCTTCCTGAAAAATTTTGAGGTGGAACGTTACCCCGGTTCCAACAGTCCATCGTCCTTTGCCAGCGATGTGGTATTGCTTGACCAGGAGATGGGAATCCAGGAAGAACGGAGGATATTTATGAATAATGTATTAAAGCACAGGGGCTACCGATTCTATCAGGCTTCCTATGACAACGATGAGCAGGGAACGATTCTTTCGGTGAACAGGGACAGGGCGGGTACCCTCATCACCTACCTGGGTTATCTGGTTTTGATAGCCGGAATGGTAGTGGCTCTTTTTGTTCCCGGAACACGCTTCTCCATGATCGCCAGGAAATCTGCTCCTGCAGCAAAGGTCCTGGTTATGGTTCTTTTGCTTCTGGGCGGAAGTCTGTCGCTGTTTTCTCAGGAGGTTCCGCCCAGGGATGTGGCCCAGGACTTTGGCTATCTTTGGGTTCAGGACAAAGGGGGCCGTTTTGAACCCATGAATACCCTCTCCAATGAGGTGGTCAGGAAGATTACCAAACACAGCCATTATCAGAGCTACAGCGCCGATCAGGTACTTCTGGGAATGATTCTCTATCCGGATGTCTGGCAGAATAAAGAGCTGTTCGAGATAAAACATCCGGAGCTGCATCGCCTGACTGGTTACAGGGGAGAAATGGTAAGTTTTAAGGATATGATGGATTCCACAGGAAGTTATCTGCTCTCTAACCTGGTGAATGAGGCATATGCCAAGCAGGTACCCATGCAGACAGAGTTGGACCGGGAGCTTATTAAACTGGACGATCGTCTGAACGCTTTCTACCTGGTGCAGTCGGGAGGACTGATCCGCATATTCCCTGATGAGGGAGCTGAGAATCACCGGTGGGCATCGCTTAGCGAGGCGATGATGGGACAGATGACTCAAAAAGAGGATACCATGTCCAATGTCTTTTTCCGCTACCTAAGTGCCTTGCAGCAAGGGGATTATACAGCTGCCGGGTTCTATGTGGACCAGCTTGGTGAGAGCCAGCTTTCCTCTGAAATTCTCCCCCCCGAATCCAAAAAGAAGATGGAGCTCATTTACAACCGGATCAATATCTTTCCGCTTCTGGCAAGATTTTACGCTCTCTTCGGGGTCATTATGATGGTGCTGGCCTTTCTGTTGGTTTTCAGACCGCGCAAGCTATATAAATTCCTCTTCAAGGTGGGAGTGATCCATTTGTCAGTGGCACTGGTGGCACATACCGTGGCCCTGGGGCTCAGATGGTATATCAGCGGTCATGCCCCCATGAGTAACGGTTATGAATCGATGATCTTTGTGGCCTGGGTAACTTTGCTGGCCGGATTGATCTTTGTAAAACGATCCGGATATGCGCTGGCACTTACCGCCATACTGGCGGCTCTCTCCTTACTGGTAGCAGGAATGAGTAATATGAATCCGGAAATAACGAATCTGGTGCCTGTCCTTAAGTCTGTATGGCTTACCATCCACGTGGCTGTGATTATGGCCGGGTATGGCTTCCTGGGTTTGGCTTCTATCATGGGCTTGCTGAATGTTGCATTGTACGCTTCGCTTTCTCCCTCCAATAAAACCAGGCTTGAAGAGGTGATTCAGCAGGTGACCCATGTGAACCACCTGACCTTGATTGTGGGTCTCTATTTTATGACTGCCGGGGTTTTCCTGGGAGGGGTATGGGCCAACGAATCATGGGGACGATACTGGGGATGGGACCCCAAGGAGACCTGGGCCCTGATTACGGTGCTGGTGTATGCTTTTGTGACGCATATGCACCGGATTCCCGGACTCAGGGGAAGCTTTGCCTTTAACCTGGCGTCCTTCATCTCTTACAGTTCCGTAATGATGACTTATTTCGGGGTGAACTACTTCCTGGGAGGAATGCACTCCTATGCCAGTGGTTCCTCCTTTACAATACCCCTGTGGACCTACCTGATACTGCTTATGCTTGTGGGACTGTCGGTGTTTGCCTTCAGAAAGCAGCAAAAGCTGTTGCCAGAGAAGTCCCCGGATGAAGCAAGGGATCAGTAGGGCACCTCATTCATGCTGCCGGCGGATGTGGAACCAAAGTCCATCACGCAATTGATCCGGTATTTGCGATGGGGCCTGAAGGCCACTCCAATGGAGTTGAAGTCGCGGGACAACATATTGTTCCGGTGCCCCAGGCTTTTAATGCCCTCATCGATCAGCAGGGAAATTACAATATCGATGGCCTGTTCATATCCATAGGAGCAGTTTTCACCCACATGGGTATATGGATTTCCAAGCAAAGGTTCAAAGCGCTTTTTAAAACCACTGTGACCGGTAGTTCCTTTTTCTCCGGAACTTTGTGCGTGACCCTGAGCCACTGCTGTTAAATCTTCCTGCGGCATCAGTGGAGCCAGTCCCTTGGTTTTTTTCAAATCTCTTTGTAGTGATCTGATATAGCTGCTGTTATCCAGACTCTTTTCCTGAAGGTAGCTCTGGAGGAAGGTTTGGGCAAAAAGGGGCCCGTCATGCCTGGCCATATTCATAAACAGGATCACTTTCTTTTCCTCTTCGTTGAGGTAGTCACTTTCCCCGGCACTATTCAGTGAACGGACCAGACCCGCTTCCCAGGCCGACCATGGACCGGACTGTCCAAGCATGGGTAGCGGGAGGAACAGGAAGCATATGAGGATCGTCCTAGGTATCATGCTGGAGCATATATACTTCATAGTCGTCGAATACTTTAAATCCCAGGCTCAGGTACAGACGTATGGCCGGGATATTATCCCGGTGAACCTCCAGCTTCACGGGGGAGTTTTTTTCCCGGGCAAAGGCAAGTGATTCCAGGGCCAGCATTCGGCCATAACCTAAGCCCTGTTTAGAGGGCAGAATCGCAAAATGATGAAGCTGGACCCGTCTTCCGTCCCAGGTAAGCCAGGAGGTGCCGAAAATCCTGTTGTTCAGCTCTTCCTCCAAAACCAGGAATCTTCCACCCTGGGCATTACATCGAAGGATCGAATCCGGGGTATCCCCGCGTTCTGCCGTATAAATACCCGTCTCTTTCCAGAGGGCATCTACCTTCGGAAAATCAGGGGGTTTGTAATCACGGATGATCATTTGAAATCAGGCTTTTACCACATAAACCTGACCGGTCTCATACCGGATGACCTTAATGGGAGCACCTTTTTCAATAAATCCATACTCAGATTTGGCGTCATAGAGTTTATCATTTATCATAACCTTCCCGGAGGGCCTTAAAACCGTATGGGCTGCTCCCGTCTCTCCGATCAGGCTTTGCTGTTCGGTTTCCACCCCGATAAATCCTTCCTCGGTGCGTTGTTCACTTTTCAGAGACAGGTTTCCGAAAGCGGTGGTGGTCAGCAATTTTCTGGTTGCCCACAGGGACAAAATGACCCCCATCAGCACTGCCACAAGCACCAGGCTGAGGGATTTCATTAAAATTCCCAGGCCTTCGCCCGTAAACTCGGGATCCTCGAACACAACGTTATCAACCAGGCTAAGAGTGAGACCGGTAATGACTGCAATGATCCCCGCAACACCTGCCACCCCAAAGCCGGGGATGGCAAATATCTCAACCATGATCAGGATTATTCCCACAATGAAAAGAAGCAGTTCCCAGTTTTCGACCAGTCCTTCCAGGTAGAGCGGGGCAAAATAGAGCAGTGCTGCTACAATGGCCGCCCCCAGGGCGAATCCAATTCCAGGCGACTGCAGTTCAAAATAGATGCCCCCGATGATGATCATAATCAGAATACCGCTTACCAGAGGATTGATCAACAGACCAATCACTTTATCCAAACCGGAAGGATTATAGGATCGGAGTTCATACTCCCCGATTCCGATTTTGGAGATCACCTCCTCGATGGAGGTGGCAGTTCCTTCGCAATATCCGTGAGTGATAGCCTCGGATGCAGTAAAGGTCAGGACCTGACCGGTATCACTGATCCCCTCCACATAGAGTCTGGGATCCACCATCGCTTCGGCTATGGCCGGATTGCGATGCCAGATAAACAGGGTATCTGTACCGGTGATAAGGGTGTCTTGCCCGTGCGCTTCTGCTGTGGCTCTCATGGTGGCCCTCATGTAGGACTGGTATTTATCGGGTACCTGTTCCCCGGTCTGATTGACCACGGTGGCGGCTCCAATCTTTCCTCCCGGCTGCATGTAGATGCTGTCGCATGCGATGGCGATCAGGGCACCGGCCGAAGCGGCATTGTCATCAATAAAAACATGGACAGGCATGGGCGCATTAAGAATTTTTGTACGGATCGAGTCAGCAGCGCTTACTTCACCCCCGTAAGTGTTCAGATGAAGAATGACCACATCGGCATTCAGGGAAAGAGCCTCTTCAAAAGCTTCCCGGGTAATACGCCAGGCAGGAGCGGCAATGTTTTCTTTTATGGCAAAGGTGTAGACCAGGGTTTTCGGTCCGGAGGCAGAATCGGGAAGAGGATTTCCGGCCTCAGGTCCGGAATCACTGCTCACTGTGTCTGGTGCCCTTACCTGGCCGGAAAGTACAATAAGCAGTAAGGCAGCGAGAACAGTATATGTGGCTTGCTTCATAATGAACTGTATATAACTTCAAAAGTAAGAATATTTTCTGCTAAATTTGCGGGAACAAAACCGATTCGGATGGAATTAAACAAACTTACAGCAATCTCACCGGTGGATGGCCGCTACAGGTTAAAAACAGAAGAGCTTTCCGCCTATTTTTCGGAGTTTGGCCTGATCAGATACCGGGTGATGGTTGAAGTGGAATATTTTATTGCCTTATGTAAAGCGGGTATTCCGCGCTTATCTGAGCTAAGTCCGGATCAGCAGGAGGGACTGAGGACCATCTATACCGGTTTTTCCATGGAGGATGCAGAGAAAGTGAAAGAGATTGAAAAGCTTACCAACCATGATGTAAAGGCTGTAGAGTATTTTTTAAAAGAGAAATTTGAACAACAGGGATACGGCCGCTTTAAGGAATTTATCCATTTCGGACTTACCTCGCAGGACATCAATAACACAGCTACTCCTCTCTCTTTGAAAGATGCCATGCAGAGCAGCTACTATCCCATGCTGGATCAGCTGACCATGGAGCTGGAGAAACTGGCCACCGAATGGGACGAGATTCCCATGCTGGCAAGAACCCATGGACAACCGGCCTCTCCCACCAGGCTGGGTAAGGAAATCCGTGTTTTTATCGAGCGGCTCGATGTTCAGCTGGAGCAGCTGAAGGAGATTCCGGTACCTGCCAAGTTTGGGGGAGCCACAGGGAATATGAATGCTCATAAGGTTACTTACCCGGAGATAGACTGGTTCCGGTTCGGAGAGCAATTTGTGGGCGAAGTGCTGGGATTGAAGCGGTCCTGGCCCACGACCCAGATTGATCATTACGATAACCTGGCAGCCATGTTCCATGCTTTTGAGCGGATCAATACCATTCTGCTGGACCTTTCCAGGGATTTATGGACCTATATTTCGATGGACTATTTCAAGCAGAAGATCAAAGCGGGTGAGATTGGATCCTCGGCCATGCCCCATAAGGTGAATCCCATTGATTTTGAGAATGCGGAGGGCAACCTGGGCATGGCCAATGCCATTTTTTCATTTCTGGCGGCCAAGCTACCGGTGTCCAGATTACAGCGCGATCTTAGCGATTCCACCGTGCTTCGAAACCTGGGAGTGCCTCTCGGGCATACCCTGATTGCCATGCAATCGATGATTAAAGGTCTGGGGAAACTGATCGTGAATGAGACGGCCATCCGTGCCGATCTGGAAAAGAACTGGGCCGTTGTAGCCGAGGCGGTCCAGTCGATCCTGAGGAGGGAGGAGTATCCCAAGCCCTATGAAGCACTGCTGGAACTCACACGTACCAATCAGGCTGTGACCGCCGAAACCATTCATAAGTTTATTGAAAACCTGAGTATCAGCCAGGAGGTGAAAGAAGAGCTTTACCAAATTGCTCCCTGGAATTATACCGGATTGCAGATATGAAAAGATTTTTCAGGTTACTGAATTACCTGGTTCCGTATAAATGGTATGTACTGCAGAATGTTCTGTATAACATCCTGGGGGCTTTCTTTGCCCTTTTCTCATTTGCGATGGTGATTCCCTTCCTGAGGGTGCTCTTCAGTAATCAGCCCCTGGTGACCGAGCCCATGGAGTTTCATCTCAGCACCGAGTACCTGATGCATACTCTGAATTACTACATTGGGAAAATTATGCTGGCACATGAGGAGGCCGGGGCCCTGATTCTGGTTAGTTTGATGGTGGTGCTTTTCAGTCTGCTGAAAAACGGATTTATTTTTGCAGCCAATTTTATGCTGGCACCCATCCGGGCCTTTCTGGTGAGGGATATACGAAATGATATATACAGGAAGGTGCTGAAGCTCCCGCTCTCCTATTATACCGAAGCAAGAAAGGGAGATGTGATCGCAAGGATTTCCAACGATGTTCAGGAGATCGAGGCGTCGATACTAAGTTCTCTGCAGATGCTTTTCAGGGATCCCATTACCATCATTATTTACCTGGTGATTCTTTTTTCCATCAGTATCAATCTGACACTTTTTGCAGCCCTGGTGCTTCCGCTGACAGGCATCCTGATCGGGCGTATAGGGAAAAGCCTCAGGAAGACCACCTTCAGGGGACAACAGCGTCTCGGCGAATTGCTGGCCCTGCTCGAGGAGACCCTGGGAGGCTTAAGGATCGTAAAGGCATTTAATGCCGAGGAGCAGATGGAGGAGCGCTTTCTAAGCGTAAACAACCGGTTTTCACTGCTCATCCGGAAGGTGGTTCGCCGGAGATACCTGGCCAGTCCCATCAGCGAACTTTTGGCCACCATTGCCCTGATGGTGATTCTCGCATATGGGGGGTCTCTGGTACTTGGAGGAAACGATAAAATGACTGGAGAGAGCCTCATTCTTTTCCTGATGATCTTCTCCCAGATTATCCCACCGGCTAAAACCATCTCCACCGCCTGGATTAATGTACAGAAGGGAATGGCATCGGTCGACCGGGTGGATCAGCTCCTTCTGGCAGATGATAAAATCGTTGAAAAACCTGATGCTGTGGAAGCCGATGGTTTTCTGGAATCCATAGAATTCAGGAATGTCTCCTTCAAATATGATAAGGAGTATGTACTGAAGGATATCTCCTTTACCATCAGGAAAGGTCAGACAGTGGCCCTGGTGGGTAAGTCCGGATCAGGAAAATCGACCATGGTGGATCTGCTCCCCAGGTTTATGGACACCAGCGAAGGGCAGATATTTATCGATGGAGTGCCCATCCAGGATTTCAGCCTGAAATCCCTTCGCTCACTGATGGGTATGGTGAGTCAGCAATCGATCCTTTTCAACGACACCTTCAGGAACAATATAGCATTTGGAAAAAGTGAAGGGGCAGATATGGAGCAGATTGTAAATGCTGCAAAAGTAGCTAATGCTCACGACTTTATCATGGATAATGAGGAGGGATACGAAGCCGGAGTAGGTGAGGGGGGCGGCAAATTGAGTGGTGGACAGAAACAGCGAATCAGTATTGCCCGTGCGGTACTGGCCAATCCGCCCATATTGATCCTGGATGAAGCCACCTCTGCCCTGGATACAGAGTCGGAGCGACTGGTGCAGGATGCCATTATTAAACTGATGCAAAAGAGAACATCCTTTGTTATTGCACACAGACTCTCCACGATCAAACATGCCGATCTGATTCTCGTGATTGACGAAGGAGAGATTGTGGAGCGGGGCAATCATGAAGAACTGATCAGTAATAAGAAGGGCCTATATAGAAAACTACATTCCATGCAAATGTTTTAAGCTCCTATGAAGATCAGTGGATTTACAATGGGCAAAAATGCCCTGAAACTATATTATCCCATGCGGCAATCCGTGGAGTCGATTTTGCCGTTGGTGGATGAATTTGTGGTGGCCCTGGGCGATTCAGACGAAGATGATTTCACAAGAGCCGAGATAGAGGCCATTGGAAGTAAAAAGATCCGAATTGTGGATACCGTCTGGGACATAGAAAAATATCCCCGCGGCATGGAACATGCTCATCAGACCGATCTGGCCATGAAAATGTGCACGGGTGACTGGCTGTTTTACCTGCAATCGGACGAGGTCGTGCATGAACAGGATCTGGAGCCTATCCGGCAGCGTTGTGAAGAGCTTCTTGATGACCATGAGGTGGATGGACTGCTTTTCCGCTACCGCCATTTCTGGGGTGACTATGAGCATTTGCAGGATGGTCATTGCTGGTACCGGAGGGAGATCCGGATCGTCAGAAACCACCCGGATATCCATTCCTGGGAGTCTGCCCAGTCCTTCCGTAAAATTCCCGGCTTCGACGGAATAAATTACAGGCAGCAGGCAGGAACCTATAAACTCCAGGTTGCCACTGTGGATGCTGAAATTTTTCACTATGGCTGGGTACGCCCGCCCAGGCTTATGCAAAACAAAATCAAAGCCTTCAGTATCAATCACCGTGGCAAAGAGGGTGTGGCGGAGATGGAGGCCGCTCACCATTTTGATCGTGTTTTTGATTATGGGAACTTGTCCGGATATACCAGGTATGAGGGTACTCATCCTGCTGTTATGAAATCATGGATGGAGGGTTTTGACTGGAAGGATCAACTCCGTTTTACCGGTCCCACCCGGAGCCTGAATCCGTTCAGGGCCAAGCATGACAAATTAAAATACCGCCTGATTACCTGGATCGAAAAGAATCTTTTGGGGGGTGGACGCCTCGGAGAATTTGCCAACTACATTCTGTTAAAGAAGTAGCTATTTTTTAATCAGATTGCCCTCTTTGTCATAGGTCTTTTTCCCGGAAAGTTCTTCGCCTGTATCATAAGTTACTTCCTCGTAAAGTTCACCTGTTTCGTAGTAGCGTTTGGTAATGCCGTTCTTTCGGTTCTGGTAATAGGTGGTATGTTCGAAGATCTTTCCACTTTTGAAGAACCATATGGCAGGCCCGTGTTTTCGCCCATGCTCATAAGTGATCTTGGAATGGACCGTTAAGCCGTCCTCGTAAAAATTGACTTTTACTCCATGCACGTAGCCATTTTCATCCACAGGGTTCATGCTCGACAGGGTGCCGTCCTCTCGCTTTTTTTTCACCATGCCGGGCATCTCTTCCCCAACACTTTGTTGCGTCTGCTCCTTCCCCTGCTTGCATGATACAATCAGGATGGAGAGGCAAAAGATCAGCATTATATAGAGATATTTTTTCATGTGAGAGAGAGATTAGGAGGGTAAATATACCCGATTTTCTTTTACCAACAACAGAAGGAATTCAGATGTGATATTCCTTACATTGGTCTTCTCTTTTTGTCCTTCTGTCAATTATGGAGCAAAACATAACGGATCTACGCTTCTATTTTGATAATTTAAAAGCGGAATTTCAACTATACTCTAATAACACCCCGGAATGGAAATTAAAATTCTTGAGCAGGATGGTGTAATAATTCGTCAGGTATCCGGTGAAGTCATTTTCGAGGATCTGATGGAATCATGGAACATACTGTTTGCAAGTTATCCCAACCTGAAAAATTACAAAGGTATCCTGACCAGTTTTCTTGATGCCAGGGTTAAACATGAAGATAACAACCTGAATGCTCTGGTGGAGTTTTTTAAAGAACACCTGGACCAATTACAGAATCTGAAAATTGCAATGGTGATGGATACCCCCATGGTGACCAATACCATCATCCTGGGGCAGAGGGTTAGATCTTTGCAGATCAAGCCTTTCTCCACGATGGATGCCGCCATGCTGTGGATTAGTCATTAGGGACTGAATTATGATTTGCTGTCGGCTTCACTTCGTTAACCAACTCCTCGTTTCTGATGAAAGATTTCAGGTTTTCCAGGGTAGTGGCAGCAATTTGTTCCAGAGCTTCGCTGGTCAGAAAAGCCTGATGTGCCGTGATCAACACATTGGGGAAAGACATTAAACGTGCAATCTCGTCGTCCTGCAGGATCTGTTCAGACCGGTCCCTGAAAAACAGCTTCTCCTCCTGTTCATATACATCGATACCCAGATAACCCAGGTGGCGGTTTTTAAGAAAAGTAATGGCATCGTTGGTATTAACCAGCGCCCCCCGGCTGGTGTTTATCAGCATTACACCAGGCTTCATCATGCTTAGGGTTTTTTGATCTATCAGGTGGGTGGTTTCCGGAGTAAGCGGACAATGAAGAGAAATGATATCTGACTGATATAGAAGTTGTTCCAGGCTCACATATTCCAGCCCTGACAGTATCAGAGCTTCGTTCGGATAGGTGTCAAAGGCCAATACCCGGCAGCCCATGCCGGACATGATGGAGGAAAATGCTGCCCCAATTTTTCCTGTTCCGATAACTCCAACTGTTTTGCCGGACAGATTAAACCCGGTAAGCCGCTCCAGAGAAAAATTCCCTTCCCGGACACGGTTATAGGCTTTATGGGTTTTTCGGTTCAGGGTCAGAATCAGGGCCAGGGCATGCTCAGCCACAGCCTCAGGAGAGTAAGCAGGAACCCGGACCACCTTTATTTCTGCATCGATTGCTGCAGTCAGGTCCACATTGTTAAAACCGGCACATCTCAGAGCTATTAGGGATACACCATGCTCCTTCAGGATGCCAATGGTTTCTCTGTCAAGTACGTCGTTTACAAAGACGATGACTGCATTGAATCCGGCGGCCAGGTGGGCAGTACGCTTTCTCAGCCTGGCCTCAAAATGAGTGATATCGAAATGGAATCTTTTGTTTGCTTCATCAAAGTACTCCTTATCATAGGAGGTGGTGCTGAAAAGTGCTATTCTCATGGACATATAACAAAGTAAATTCTGTTTTGTGCTCCCTCTGTGCTCCCGCCGTCATTTATTTCATATTTTAGTGGCTAAATCTGGAGCCATGTACAACTTGTGGAAATGCCTCTTTGTTTTGCTGGTCATACCGGCGGCATTAATATGTCCGGGATGTTCGGAGGAGAAGGAGCCGGGGATTCCCGGAATCCTGGTATCCACCCAATGGCTTCAGGATCATATAGATAATCCAGATGTGGTGCTTCTTCATTCAGGATCAGCTGAGTTCTTTGATTCGCTTCATATACCCGGTGCCAGGTTCATCGATCCTGCCAGTTTCACGGTGAATACGGATTTGGTTCGCAATGAGATGCCTTCGGCAGACAGCATCCTGAAGCTGCTGAGGAGCGTGGGTGTGGACGATAATTCCAGAATAGTTCTCTACCATGAATCATCGAGGCTCCTTTCGCGCACGGCCCGGGTCTTTGCCGCTCTGGATGGGGTGGGACTCGGAGAGCGGACTTTTTTCCTGAACGGCGGACTGCCGGCCTGGGAGGAGGAAGCCAGGGAGACCACCGGTGTTAAAACACAGTTTTCATATGGTACACTGAGCAAAGCGGAATCCGGTCAGGTGCTTATCGAAGCTGAAGAGCTTGACAGAGGGCGATGGAGCCCCGATATGGTGGTGGTCGATGTAAGAACCGGCGAAGAGTATTACGGGACTCCGGGTTCACAGGAGGAGCCTGCCGAAGGCGGCCATGTGGAAGGGGCCTATTCCCTGCCTTATCAGTCACTTCTCAGAGACGATTATGATTATTTTTTCAAATCCGATGCAGCGTTGAAGGACTTGTTCCGGGAGGCGGGAATGGATCCGGGAAAGGTGAATGTTGTTTATTGTGGATCGGGGGTGCGTGCATCGGTTAGTTATCTGGCAGCCAGACATATGGGTTATAATGTTAGGCTATATGATGGATCCTGGGAGGAGTGGAAGCAGCTGGAACTGCCCTTGACCGGGCCGGTGACTCCTCCGGGTGACACGGAATAAACTTTATGCTTATGAAGAATAGAGAATCGCGCCCCTACTGGAACCCCTACCTGGTGGGAACGG
Organism: Bacteroidales bacterium; assembly: GCA_029210725.1. Taxonomy (NCBI): domain Bacteria; kingdom Pseudomonadati; phylum Bacteroidota; class Bacteroidia; order Bacteroidales; species Bacteroidales bacterium. The sequence continues at coordinate 80,091 of JARGFM010000012.1, forward strand.
GCATTGGCCTGCTGATCATCCTCTCGTTTGTAGTTACCGGAAGGGGACTTGGTGCCATTGGGGCATTCAATGGGATTTTGGCTTCCCTGGTGCATGCCATCGCCCCTGACTATGCTCTTTCGAAAACGGCCTATTCAACTTACCTGGCTGGTGTGGACCATCCGCTGAAAGATTGGGTGGTCATAGAAATCGCCGGTGTTTGTATTGGAGGACTTCTCTCGGGGATTGTATCTCGGCGTTTCAGATTCGAAGTGATCAAAGGCCCCCGTATTTCAAATCTGACCAGGCTTATCTTTGCCTTTTCGGGCGGAATGCTGATGGCTGTTGCTGCCAAGTTTACGCGTGGCTGCACGAGCGGACTGGCTCTCAGCGGGGGCTCCGTTTTAAGTCCGGGGGCCTGGCTGTTTATGATTTCGGTTTTTATAGGTGGTTACTCCATTGCCTGGTTAATGAAAAAAGCATGGAACTGATGGCACCTCTTCAATTTTCTTACCAGGTTCCGGAGGGACTGCTTCTCCTCTTTGCGCTCTTAACGGGGATTGCCTTCGGAATGTTCCTGGAAAAGGCAGGTTTCGGAAATGCCCGCAAGCTGGTTCAGCAATTTTATTTTACCGATATGGCGATGTTCAAGGTGCTGTTCTCGGCAATCGTAACCGCCATGCTGGGCATTTACTGGCTCAGTTACTTCGGAATTCTGGATATTACCCAGATCTATATCAACGGGACCTACCTGTGGCCCCAGGTGGTGGGTGGTTTGATTTTTGGATTTGGCTTTGTGCTGTCGGGACTGTGTCCGGGTACCTCCTGCGTGGCTGTCTTCACTGGTAAACTGGATGGCCTGGCTGTTTTTGCAGGGATGTTTACCGGGTTAATTCTCTTTGCAGAGACAGAATCTTTTCTGAAAGGAGCTCTTTCTTTTTCCTCTTTGGGAGATATCTCCCTGTATGAGCTGTTCCATATGGAGTACGGCTTACTTACCTTCCTGATTGTTGTTATTGCTGTTATCGCTTTCTGGCTGGCCGGAAGGGTGGAGAATGGGTTTCATAAAATTAGCTCCGGGAAATCATGAAGATCAACCACCTGCTTGCCATCCTCGCCATCCTTGCAGGAATAAGCGCCGCCTTCACCTATCATGCAGGCAAAAACGGGCTTTACCCGGATTGGAAATTTCATAAGGAGCGCTTGGAGGGAAAACGGCTGGGCTTTATTTCCGCCCACCACCTGGCAGACCTCCTGTACAGCAAAGAGGACGGTATCAAGCTTTTGGATACCCGAGCAAAGAAAGACTATGAACACTACCATATTCCAAGGGCCCTGTGGTTTGATCCCGGTAAGGGAAGGGAGAAGGGACAGGGAGCCGGTATAATCATTGTATATGGGGAGGATGAGGAAAACGGCCCGTACGAGCTGGCCAGAGAACTTCCGGGAAAGGTGTATGTTTTGAAGGGTGGAATGGATGCCTGGCATTCTCTGGTCCTGTTTCCGGACTTCCAGACCTTTCATGTGAGGAACAGCGATCTGCTGGAGCATGTTTTGAGAAGAAGCGGCTTTTTTGGCGGGAAAGCGCAGAATACCCAGCTGTTAAATATAGAAGTGCGGGAAAGCCGTTACCGGGAAGGGTGCTGATCTTTATCTACCCGGGATGAAACGTCTGTTTACAATAAGCGGATGTCACCCGACGGATTACGTCCCCTGATGGTGCATAACATAGGAAACGGCCAGGTACTTGAGGACTGCCTGTTTGATTATCGGATCATTGGTCACTATATTTATAATGGCAAATAAATGGACAAGATGAAACAAAGCATTTTCCAGGTTGATGCATTTACGCAGGAAAAATTCAAGGGAAATCCGGCAGCGGTATGCATCCTGGATCAATGGCCGGAGGAGGCTAAGATGCAGCTAATTGCCAATGAAAACAACCTTTCGGAGACTGCTTTTGCCGTACCGGCAGGGGAATGCTACGAGATTCGCTGGTTCACCCCCGAAATGGAGGTGGAGCTGTGCGGCCACGCCACCCTGGCTACGGCCCATGTCCTGTTTAACCACCTGGATCAACCCGGCGGGCGGATCTGTTTTGAGTCCATTCACAGCGGGAGACTGACTGTGAAACAGAAAGGGGACCTGCTTACCCTCGATTTCCCTGCTGACCGGATCGAAGAAATGCTTATTCCCGGGCTGATAGCCACAGCCCTGATGAAACCTCCCCTGAAAGCTTTCCGTGGGAAAACCGACTTTATGTTTTTATTTGCCAGCGAGTCCGAGATTCGAAACATGGAGCCGGATTTTGGTCTTCTGGCCCAGGTTGGGGGTAGGGGTGTGATTGTGACCGCCCCCGGGAATGAAGTGGATTTTGTATCCCGTTTTTTCGCCCCCCAGACCGGTATCCATGAAGACCCCGTGACCGGTTCGGCTCATACGACCCTGACTCCGTACTGGTCGAAGGTGCTGGGTAAGAAGAAGCTGACGGCACGGCAGCTGTCGGCCCGTGGAGGAGAGCTGATTTGTGAAGACCGGGGGGACCGGATTGAGATCTCCGGGCACGCGGTGACCTATATGATCGGACAAATAGACATTTAAAAGAAATACGGCACATGAGATTTTCTGAGGACCGCATCGAAAAACTGCACTGCAGCGACGGTATACTGCGCGACGTGCATATCTGGGAACCTGCCGGCCCCCGGGCCGTTTTTCTGACCCTGCACGGACTTATGGACCATGGTGGGAACTATAAAAACCCGGGCCTCTTTATGAAAGAGCAGGGTTATGCCCTGGTGGCGCCCGACCAGCAGGGACATGACCGGAAGAGGAAAGCACATGTTTCCCGCTTCGACCGCTACCTGGATGATCTGCAGCTGATGCTCGACTGGGTAAAAGAGAATTACAAGGGGCTTCCCGTATTTATCATGGGGCATTCCATGGGTGGGTTGATGCTTACCCACTTTGGCATCAGACGCTTTCAGGGAGACCCTGCTGTAAAAGGATTTATTATGTCCGCCCCGGGCTATGAAAACAGCGTCCGGACCTCCGGATTCCTGATCGCGGTCGCAAAATTCCTGTCTGTGGCAGCCCCGAAAATGGCCGTTCCCATTGAGAATCTCAGGTTACATGTGACCCGGGATGAAGCCGAATACAAACGGATGCGTGAAGATGAAAAAGACGGGATCCAGGCGACACGTATGTCGGCCCGCCTGGGAGCCGAGTTTTTAAAGGCCCAGGAGTGGGTTCCGGGACATATGGACCAATGGAAACATCCCCTGCTGGTTATTTTACCCGGGGCAGACAGGCTGATTAATCCGGAGGTGACCAGAAAACTGCTTTCGAAGATAGAGAAGGGATTGGTGACGGTTCTGGAGTACCCCGATAATTATCATGAGAGCTTCAACGAGTTGAACCGGAAGGAGGTTTTTACCGCTGTCCTGGAGTGGTGCCAGGCACGGCTCTATGCGAACAAAGATTTGTAATTGAATAAATTACATATTAAATTGTGAGCTATGTATTATCTGATTGTACGTAATCTGGGTGCTCCCCGGTGCGTCGATCGAAATGAGGAGGATATTTACGAGGATGGAATGTCGTTCGACTGTACCCCGCACCTGGAATGTCATCCGGAGGAGTTCGTGAAAGAGGTGGAGATCCTCTGTATAGAACACCCCGAGGACCCAATCGTAGCCATGGTATTCAGGGATTAAACTTTCCTTTCATATAAAATATGCCGGAATGAAAAAGCCTGCTCTCCTTATAACAGGAGCCATATTTTTAATAGCTGTAAGTGGATGCACCTCGGTAAAACGGTTCAGAACGGCTGAGTTTAAAGGGATGGATAACCATCTGGCGGATGTGGAGCTGTTTAATGCCAGCTTGTCCGCTGAACCCGCCGCGATCCAGGAAAAAAACCTGTGGTCGCTGAGCGCCAATGCCCAGGCACGTCTGGTACAGATACTGGATGAAAGATACCCGGATAATGAGCAGTTCATGAGTGCCATGGCCGGCACATACGGGTCCGCTATGTTTCCGGTGGAGGATTACACACGGAAAGATCTTCGAATGGTGTTTACTATTAGTAAGAGCCGTGACTACGCCAAATTGAATGATGCCGGAGAAAGGTTCTCTCCGGCCGACCGGATCGAATATCTCAGGCTTAGTTTGGAGATTCCGGAGGATTACGGCCTGAGGTTTTTGGAATGGAACCGCTACTCCACCGAGTACGGGGAGATTGATATTGCAGATGTCAGTTTCTCCCGGAACCTGGATTTGTCAGTGGAAGGCAGTCCTGCAAGCCTGGACGTGGGATCAGAGGCTGCTCTGGGCAGGAATGAGAAGCAGGTGGTCAGCAAGCGTTATCTGAAACTGAATGGAAGCATCAGTGATCATAAAGCTGTGATCGAATCGGAGGGTACCCGGGAGCTTGATCTGACCGGGAATGTTATTGCCGATGTATCCCTTGCCTTTGCCGGTTTTCCGGAACTGATTGTGGTTCCGGTATTTGTGGATAGCGGAGAAGCTGCAGGGAGGGAAAAGGTGCTTGCTCTGAAATTTGTGGATGTGTTGGTTCCGGCCATGGAGGATGCGCCGGACACTCTGTTTGCGGAGCTCTCCATGGAGTATATCTACCGGCATGTGCAGTCGGGATGGAAGACCTTCGCCGAGTGGGACGATGGGGTCGAGTATTACCAGGGCAGCATCCGTAAACGGGTTCCTCTGTTTCTGAAGAAAGATTATCTGCCTCGGCTCTACTGCATTGGAAGCGACCTGGGAGAAAAGAAGACCCTGAAATTCCGGACCGGAACGGACAGGGAATACCAGTTGCAATTCATGGACCGCGGGGATGCCGGCCGTTTTCTGCAATGGCTGGAGGATCCCTTACAAAGGCAGACTGAGCCGGTCTATATAGGAAGCAACGAGTTACTCTATAAAGGGATTCCCCTCACCCCCGGGGAGCTGATCCGGAACCGTTTGAAGGTCATGCCGGTCTATTAGGGCCGGGTTTGATCGTTTATTTCCCTCCGTACCAGAAACCGCGGTTCCAGCTGTGTTCCCGCAGCCGGACCAGGATCTCTTCGGACAGATCGGGCAGGTCCGACACAGCAGTATTCATGATGGCCTGTTGTTTGTTCCGGATTCCCGGGATCACCGTGGATACGGCCTCGTGAGACAGGGCAAATTTAAGTGCCAGTTCGGGCATGGAGTAGCCACTGTCCTTAAATTCTTTTTTAATCTTCTCGGTTCTGTGCACGCCCCGCTCCAGACGATCGCCGGCAAAGTAGTTGCTCCGGAAGTCGTCCGCACCAAAGCTTTCCTTGCCCGTATATTTTCCTGTCAACACGCCTTCATCGAAAGCAACCCGCACAATTATTCCGGTTCCTGTTTCTATCGCTACCGGAAAAAGCTGGGCCGCCGGTTCCTGCTCAAAAATATTGTAGATCACCTGCAGGACATCCACCATGCCCTCCCGCATAAGCTGTATGACGCAGTTCTGATCATGTTCCGGCGTTGAAATACCCACCTGTTTGATCAGACCTTCAGCCTTCATCTTATGCAGGGTTTTCAGAGCCACCGGCTTATCATTCCAGGCCCGGGTCCAGGTGTGCAGCAAGAGCACATCCAGGCTCTCGGTCTGCAGGTTGTTCAGTCGCTGCTCCACATTTTCGCGCAAATACTTTTCTGAATAGCGTTCCTCAATCTTGCAGTAGGGCGACGGGGGCCATTTTCCCGGGGCCGGCGGGGTTTTCGTGCAGACGTACACCTTTTCCGGCCTGGATTTCAGGAACTTGCCAATAATCCGTTCCGATTTTCCATCCCCGTAGCCTGCTGCGGTGTCGATGAAATTGACTCCCCGGTCCAGGGCGGTTGCCAGGCCTTCCAGGGAATCTTCCTCCGACTGTGCTCCCCAGCTGCCGCCGATGGCCCATGCTCCGAATCCGATCTCCGAGATCTCAGGACCTGTTTTTCCAAATACGCGTTTTTTCATTTGCTGAAATTTTATTTAAAACTACAGCAATCGGCAGAATTCTGCAAAAAGGTTTTTATTATCTTTAGTCTCTCTCAACCATAAGAATCCGAAAGCATGAAACAATCCAGGCCTTATTCCAGAAGAACCTTTTTTAAGAGCGCGGGTATGGGTGCTGCCGCCGTGGCAGGTCTGCCTTTCCTGGCTAAATCCTGTGTAACACACGCAGATAGGGTGAACGTACATGATTTTTTCTCGGAGGGGGACGTGGTGCTGTTCCAGGGCGACTCCATCACCGACGCGGGAAGAAGCCGGGAACAGGAACTGCCCAATCATGCAGGGTCCTTCGGTGGGGGATATGCCAGCCATATCGCTTCCTGGCTGCTGGCAGAGATGCCGGCCAGCCGGCTGAGCATCTATAACCGGGGGATCAGCGGGAACAAGGTGTACCAGCTGGCCGAACGCTGGGACAGGGACTGCCTGGATCTGAAACCGGATGTACTGAGCATCCTGATCGGGGTGAACGATTACTGGCATTTCCGGAACGGGAACTACGACGGCACTCCGGAAATCTACAAGAACGACTTCAGGAAGCTGCTGACGCGGACCAGGGAAGCCCTTCCCGGTCTGAAACTGGTCATCTGTCAGCCCTTTATCCTGACCGGGACCAGTGCGGTGGACGAATCCTGGGTGGAGCCCTTCAGCACCTACCAGGCCATTGCGAAAAAGATCGCGGACGAGTTCGGAGCGGTATGGGTGCCCTTCCAGGAGGCCTTTGACAGTGCCATCGAAGTAGCCGACCCGGCCTACTGGGCAGCCGACGGGGTACACCCCTCCATGGCCGGGGCCCAGCTGATGGCAAACACCTGGCTGGAAGCGCTGGTTTAAGACTTAGCAGCCTCGTTGTACTCCTGCTGGAGTTCGTCGAAAACCTCTTTTACCGTGGAGATGCGATGAATTCTTCCGGCATTGGCTCCGACAAAAGCAAAGCCATCTTTCAGATTTCCCCTGAATGCATTCACAAGAGCGTCTGAAATGCAGTAGAGGGTCGTTTTGGGATTGCAGGAGCGGATGCAGTTGTGCTGGCAGACCGCGGGCCTTCTTTGTCCATCGCCGGCTTCCTGCAAAAAGCGGTTGAAAATCGACCGGCCGGGCATGCCCACCGGGCTTTTGATGATCTGAATATCCTCTTCTTTTGCTTCTACAACAGCCTGCTTGAATTCTTCTGAGGCGTCACACTCTTCCGTGGCCACAAAACGGGTGCCCAGCTGAACGGCGCTGGCCCCCTTTTTCATGATTTCCAGGATATCTTTCCCGTTGAAGATGCCTCCTGCGGCGATCACCGGGATCTCTTTGTTGAATTTTTCCTTGATCTCCCCGGCTACCTTGACCACTTCTGCCACCAGGTTTTCCAGGGTATTCCCAACTTCTTCCAGGGCATTGGCCTTAAAGCCCAGGTGTCCTCCCGCCTTCGGACCCTCAACCACGAATGCATCCGGCAGGTAATTGTAATTCTGTTGCCATTTTTGTGCAATGATATTGGCCGCCCTTCCCGAGGAGACAATGGGAACCAGCTTTGTTTTGCTTCCCTTGGTCAGGTAGGAGGGGAGATCCAGCGGAAGTCCCGCTCCGGAAAAGATGATATCGATTCCTTCTTCGATGGAGGTTTTCACCATGTCTGAAAAATCGGTCAGTACCGACATGATATTTACTCCCAGTACCCCGGAGGTCAGGGTACGTGCTTTCCGGATTTCCCTCCGGACCCCTTCGATGTTCCCCTTCTTCCAGCCCAGCTTGCTCGGTAATCCGGTCTGACCAATTCCCACGGTGGAAATAATCCCGATGCCACCCATATTGGCGACGGCCGAGGCAAGCTTCGACAGGGATATGCCAATACCCATCCCCCCTTGTATGATGGGGACCTTAATTTCCAACTCTCCAATTTTCAGCGCTTTCATGCTTATAGCCTTGATGAGTTGTCAAAAGTAATCCATATAATCCACCTTTATAGATTATAGGGATGAATGAGCATACTTAGGGATGGTTTCGCAAAAGGCTCCTATCTTTGTGGGATGAAGCCTAACTGCAACAAACCCTTCCCCGTTTCAAAGTTTCCTTTCTTTTATGGCTGGGTCATCCTGGCTGCCGGGACCTTCGGGATCCTCATGAGCATTCCCGGTCAGACCATGGGAGTATCGGTATTCACCGAAAGCCTGCTTTCTGACCTGCAGATTAACCGTAATCATTTGAGTCTGGCCTATCTGGTGGGGACTTTGGGTTCGGGACTGATGATTACCCGGGCCGGCAAGCTGTATGACCGGTACGGGGCGAGGGTGATGGCATTTGTAGCCGGAGTGATGCTGGGAGTGATGTTGATCTACCTGACCCGCGTCGACCGGCTGGCAGCATCCATGGCGGAAGCCGGCTGGCTTTCTCCCGCATTGATCACTTTTATTCTGCTGGCCTTTGGATTCTGGGGCATCCGTTTTTTCGGGCAGGGACTGCTCACCATGGTTTCCCGGAACATGGTGATGAAATGGTTCAACCGGAGGCGGGGACTGGCCAACGCGGTGCTGGGGATCTTCTCGGCGCTGGGGTTCTCCGTGGCTCCAAAGATCCTAGACCAGGTGATCCTCCGGCTGGAATGGCGGGGGGCCTGGATCTTCCTGGCTCTGCTGGTAGGAATTGCCTTTGCCCTGTTCGTTCTTCTAATCTTCCGGGATAATCCAAAAGACTGCGGATGTGAAGCTGACGGGAGGCTGAAACCGGACAAAGGAAGGCGAATGCCTCCCAGTTTGCCGGATCATGATTTTACCCTTAAAGAAGCCAGGAAGACCCTGGCATTCTGGGTCTTTACCCTGGGTCTTTCTCTTTCTGCACTCTATATCAGCGGGCTCACCTTCCACGTGGTTTCCGTCTTCGAAGCCTCCGGCCTTACCCGGGAGATGGGGCTGGGCATCTTTATCCCAACCTCGCTGATTGCCGTAGGGGTCCAATTCCTGGGGAGCTACGCCAGTGACTATATACGCCTGAAGTTTATCCTGATACTTTTTGGTCTGGGTATGACCCTCTCCATGGTGGGCCTGACCTTGCTGGGAGGCACTCCTCTGGCTTACTGGATGATCATCGCCGGGAATGGAGTGGTCTGGGGCCTCTATACGGTCCTGATCGGGGTTACCTGGCCCCGCTTCTATGGCCTGAAACATCTGGGGGCAATTTCTGGATTTTCCCTGAGCTGGACCGTCATCGGCTCCGCCCTGGGCCCCTACATGTTCAGCGTATCCATGGATATTAGCGGCAGCTATGACCTGGTGGCCTGGATCTGTTTCGGGATCTCCATCCTGGTGGTAGCCCTGGCCTTTAAAGCTGATAATCCTGGCGTGCCGGGATAAAACGGGAAACCATGTCAGGCCGTTCAAGGGCAACTTGTATTCCAAGACATTTCTTAGTAAATTTCTTAGGCCTTTCAAACATAGAGCTTTCCTTTATGTAAGTCAGGGGGCGAAGCTGTTGAAGTACGCCAGCTTAGGTCCACCGTTCCGCTGCTGGGAAAAATATAATAATGCTTGATAAGGATCATAAAACTGATATCTGAGATATCCTGCCTAATACCTCACTCACATGAAAAGTTCAATTGCATTACTGCTGCTACTTTCTATAATAAGCTGTTAGATTCCCAAGAGAAGAATTCATTAAGTACAGAGAGGAAACACTTCAGGAAATTGCTGGTTCAGACAGTACACAAAAGTCTGAACTTGAGGAAGCAATGGAAGCCGCTAATAATGCAAACCTAAGGAAGCAAATAGAATATGTTAGGAATAATCCTGATTCCCCAATATCCCCATATTTGCTAGCCAGGAATTTCTTTGGTTTTCCTATTGAAGAAGCGGAGATTATCCTAAGTAACTTTTCTTCTGAGAATAAGAAAACAGCAATCTGCATTTCATTACAGGAGAAACTAGATATGCTGAAAGCATACAGTAACAGTACATCGATTACAGAATAAAACAGATTCACACTTAATTCCATTCATTCCATGCAACCAATAAATAGATCTGATCCGCAAACCCTAAAGGTCAGGGGATATGATTTGAAATGTCCGGTTTACCAAAATACCTTGTTCTGGAGCAGGCGGGTTCAGCTGAACACTGCCGTAGCCTCGTTTTTCAACCTTGACTGGGCCAACAGAAGTGCCACCTGTTTCATTTGTGCCGATTGCACGCACATATCCTGGTTTTTCGGCCGTCAGTAATAAAGCTCATGAATATGAATAAAAGGAATTTATCGCCTGAACAGAAGGGAGCACTGCTCGGCATTTTAAAGGATCGTTTTGAGAAGAACAGGAACCGCCAAGAGAATCTTGGATGGACAAAAGTCCAGACGAGGATGGAAGCAAATGCTGAGAAGCTCTGGTCGCTGAATGAAATGGAACGGACCGGCGGTGAACCGGATGTCGTCGGTCAGGATAATGCGACGGGCGAATACATTTTTTATGATTGTTCAGCGGAGAGTCCCAGGGGAAGGAGAAGTGTCTGTTATGACGACAGGGCGCTGGAGTCAATTAAAGAATTCAAACCTAAAGATTCCGCTATGGGAATGGCTGAGGCCATGGGCGTTGAGGTTCTTACGGAGGAAGAATACAGGGAGCTGCAGAAACTTGGAAACTTCGATTTGAAAACATCGAGCTGGGTGAAAACGCCCGCTGATATCAGAAAACAGGGGGGGTGCTATCTTTTGCGATCGTCGTTATAATACGGTTTTCAGGTATCATAACGGAGCCGAATCCTACTATGCCGCCAGGGGATTCCGGGGCTCGCTCAGGGTCTGAGTTTTGGCTTTCGCAAAGAAGGACTAAAAACAACGGAGACTAATGACAGAAAGACTGAAAGATCTGTTTTTTTCAAATGAATTCATTAAGGAACTGGGAGAGGCCATTAAGGAAGTCTATCCCGGATTTGATATGGCTGAGTTCAACAGCCTGGTTTATGCGGATGATTGGGGAAGCCAGGAGCTGAAGCAGAAGATGCATCATGTTACCAGCTGTCTGGCAGAAACATTGCCCGTGGATTACCGGGAAGCCCTGGCCATACTGACTGAAATTGCTCCCCGGTTCGGGGGATTTAATGCCCTGGTCTTCCCGGATTTTGTGGAAATGAAAGGATTGGATCATTGGGAATTATCGCTTCCTGCTCTGGCTTTATTTACAGGTTTGTGCAGTTCGGAATTCGCTGTTCGTCCTTTCCTGCTGAAGGATCCGGAAAGAACCATGCCTTATCTGGAGGAATTGGCCAGGGAAAAAAACCTTCACCTGCGCCGGTTGGCCAGTGAGGGTTGTCGCCCCCGTCTTCCGTGGGCCAAGGCATTGCCCATGTTTAAAAAGGATCCGGCTCCCATCTTCCAGATATTGGAAATATTGAAGGAGGACCCGGAGGAATATGTGCGAAAGAGCGTGGCCAATAATCTGAACGATATCTCCAAGGACCATCCGGATAAGGTGCTGGATGTTTGTGAAAGGTGGTACGGCCATCATAAGCACACGGATTGGATCGTGAAAAGAGCCTGCCGTACCCTGCTGAAGGAGGGGAACAAGCGGGCTTTAATGCTTTTTGGTTTTTCCGATCCCGGGGAAATAATTGTAGAGAATTTATCATTCGATCCACAATCAATTTCCATTGGCGCCGCATTGAAGTTTTCCTTTGAGATTAAGCTTAGAGATCCGGGAATCCAACGGGTGAGGCTGGAATATGGAGTGGATTATGTCAAAGCCAATGGGAAGACCTCGCGCAAGATATTTCAGATTAAGGAGGCTGACTTTGAAGCCGGGAGCTACCCCATTACCAGGAAGTATTCCTTTGAGGATATGTCGACCAGGAAGCATTATCCCGGAAAGCATCTATTCACCATTGTAGTAAACGGGGTCGGGAAGGCAGAAGGGATCGTTGATCTCTATTCGGGCTCCGAGTGCCGGCAAAATGCAAAGTTGGGATTCATCCTTATTCCAGCAGGATCACTGATGCGATCTCATCCGGGGCTTTGGCTGGCAGGCTCAGGAGCATGCCGCCATCTTTCGGTTTCATCTCCAGCTCCATTTTCCCATCCAGCAGGGTAGCCTTGGTGAAGCTTCGACCACCGTTTTCCAACCATAGTTTCCCGTCAGCCGGCCAGTCGAACACCACGGCATAAACCGACTCCCCCTTACTCGTATAACGGCCCCAATCCGGCTTGCTGAAAGGACTGGCCTGGCTTCCGTAAATTGCTTCCCCGTTCATATTCAGCCACTGACCTACAGACAAAAGCCTTTCCACACTGGGAGCGGGGATCAGTCCATCTGCTGTTGGTCCCACATTCAGCAGGAAGTTGCCCCCCTTGGAGGCTATGTCCACCAGGTTGCGGATAAGCATGGTATCGGACTTCCAGTTGTGATCAAAATGTTTAAAGCCCCAGGTATCGTTCATGGTCATGCATGATTCCCAGTCCTCCCCTTCGATCCCTGTATCAGGAATTTCCTGCTCGGGAGTGCCGAAATCTCCGGCAAAATCGCCCTCGGCATTCATGCCTGCCATGCCCTGGCGGCCCTTATCTACCCGGTTGTTTACAATCATCTCCGGATCCATATCCGTGATAAACTTGTAGAGGTCCTTGCCCATCTCTGTAGTATAGGCCGGCACCCATTCACCATCAAACCACATGATCCTGGTGGGGTACTTCTCCATCAGTTCCTTCACCTGCGGTTTGAGGTAGTTTTCGTAATACCGGGGGAACTCCGGGTTGCCCACCGAATCTCCGCGCCATTTATTGTAATCGGGTTCCCAGATAGCCTGGGCCTGGGGATGGTGCCAGTCCATGATGGAATGGTAAAAGCCCAGGGTGATGCCCTGTTTCTCGCAGGCTTCCGCAAGCTCTTCCAGGATATCCCGTCCAAAGGGAGTGGAGTCCATAATGTCGTAATCGCTGACCTCGGAATCCCAGAGGCAAAACCCATCGTGGTGCTTGGAGGTGATCACGATGTACTTCATTCCTGCATCTTTGGCTATACCGACCCACTGCTCCGCATCGAACTTCACGGGATTAAACTGTGGGGCTAACTTCTCGTACTCAGCAATGGGAATCTGCAGGTGGTGCATGATCCATTCCGCATTCCTGGCCGGTGTACGCTTGCCATTGAACTCGCCTGCTGGGATGGAATATAGGCCCCAGTGGATGAACATGCCGAAGCGGGCATCTCTCCACCATTCCATTTTATCGGGCTGAGCGTTTGGTTCTGCTGCCTCTGTACCGGCAGGTTTGGGTGGTGTGTTACAGGCCATCAGGAAAGCAGTGGCCAGAATTGCAAGAAAGATTTTTCTCATTGGTGCAGGACTTAGGTTCAGAAACTAAATATACGAACTTTAAGAGTTTTCCCCTCACTCCCGGGAAGGAACCTGATCTGGCTGCAGCTGGCCGCAGATCACTCCTGGTATTCAGGCTTTTCAACCTTCCCCATAAAAACGATGGCCCCGGTGGAGTTTTCTTTAATCAGGTAAAGAAAGGGCCGGTCCGCTTTGAAATAGATGGGGGATCCGCCTCCCTGGGTGCTTAGATTTCTCATCTCAACGATGGTGGCTGCGGCGGCCTCGGTGCCCTCCTCCTGCACATCAATAAAAGTCTGATGAATGACCCTGGAAATAAAGATCTGCATGGAGCTGGTTATTTTGGAAAAGTCGGCCGTGTCAGAAAAGGCAATACCCAGCCCCAGGTTTTTCAAAGGGATGTTGAGTAGTTCTTTAAATTCATACTTGAATTTGGGGAGTTCCACGTGAACTCCGGTGTACAGGGAGCTTTCGAACCAGTCGTTCCATTTTCCAATATCCAGGAGTCCTGTCAGCTCATCCACGTTTTTTCCATCAGAGGGAAGCATTACCAGCATGCTGAAAGCGCTGTCTCCATAAGGCAATTCAACGGCTGTGAAATCGTTATTGCTGATATATTGAAAATTTCCTTCCACATGCATGTAATCGACCTGGTGGGGGGACAGATCAGAGAGAGTGAATTCCCCTTCCCGGGTTTCCGTTTTTTCGAACTCATATTTCCAGGTGGCATTAAAATAGATGGCATTGATCAGGTACATGACGGCGTAATCAGGGATCTCGTCCAGCATGTCCTGTATTTTGTTGTTGGTTTTATCTTCGATCCACTGGTTAATGATATCAACTGTTGCAGGATCTGTGAAATCGACCTCTTCCACGACCGCATCAAAGTAGTCCCGGTTGACCGCGATAAATCCGGGAAATACCTGGAAGCCCTGCCGGTACCAGATGCTGTTGGCCAGGGCGAATTCCACCTGGTCGTCCAGGACCAGCAGCTGATCCATCAGGTCTTTGTAGTTTTCGTTGACCTCTTCGGTCGACAGTCCGCTGAAATGCAATACCTCATTAAATGCCTGGAGGGTGGCTCCCTCTGCTCCGTTGTAGGTCATCCCGAGTGCGTAAGAGACACTCAGAGGCGAGATCATCAGGTTTTGTCCTTCTGCCAGTTGACAAAGCTCTTTGAATAGTTCAAAGCCAAAAGCATTATCTGCCTGGATAATTTCTGCGGCTTTTTTATGCAGGGTTATTTTTGGAATTTCTTTTTCCACCGGATCTGTTTTCTCGCAGGAGAAAGTGAGGCAGGCAGCAATGATCGGGAGGATCGGAAACAGACTGGACTTTTTCATGGGTTCGTCGGTTTGTGACTGTAGGATGCAAATTTAGCAAAGAAGGTTGGGTGTTAACAGGGTTAATCGGGGATTACTCGCAGCCTTGATGCTCCTGATCCCAGAGAGGGGGTCCTGCACTGATTAGAATAACGCAAAAGAGGCTGCCCCTGTAGAGACAGCCTCTTCTTCGGGATGTCACGAAATAGTTAATTATGTGCTATGGGATCGGGTTCTCCATCCGGATCACTATTCACATATCCGTCACTTGACAGGTTTCCACCGGTCGCCAGTAATAATCCACATACATGGGGGGCAGCCATGGAGGTCCCGCTCATGGTGGCATAACCTCCACTTTTGTAGGTGGATAAGACACTTACACCCGGGGCGCAATAATCTATTGGCGGATTTCCATAGTTAGAGAAATATGCAAAGTTATCGTTGATATCCATGGCCGAAACGGTATAAAGGTTGGTTCCGTTAGCGCGGGCAGGAGAATGATTGTTGGCATCATCACTTTCATTTCCGGCAGCAAGTGCTACAAATACGCCTGAAGCTCCCAGGTTTATTACAGCTTCATCAATGGGATCATAAACACTGCCCCCAAGGCTTAAGTTGGCTACATCACCTGGCTGGGCATTGGCGGCCACGTAGTCCACTCCTGCTATGATATCGGTCATGGTTCCTGATCCCCTGCGGTTGAGTACCTTCACCGCGACCACTGTGGCACCGGCAGCAACTCCAACCACACCTATCTCATTATCAATGGCGGCAACAATACCAGCACAGTGGGATCCATGTCCGTTATCGTCCTCCGGGCTAGTGGTTCTGATCACAAATGTTTTGGATTTTAAGGCGTCCACGTTCAGATCGGGATGATCCAGATCGATTCCCGTATCAATGATCCAGGCCACATGGCTTCCTGTATAGGTGATGCTGCCAACCCTGGTAATTCCATAAGGTACCGATTGGGCAGGTGGATCCGTAGGTACAGTTCCGGGTTTTTTGAGGGTAACGATCCGGTCCTCCCAGACACCTTTCACTCCCTCCTGCTTTTTCAGGGCTGATGCCTCTTCCTCACTCAGAGATACGGAAAAGCCTTTGAAAGCGGATCCGTAAATTCTATTCGGAGACTTTCCATCAACTCCGGTTCGTTGAAGAATGCGGGATGCTTCCTCTGAGACCAGGGCCTTACGGGCAGTTTCATCTGCAAGGGTTGATTTAAGTGAGGAGATGGCTCCATCGAGTTGAACAATGTAAACTCCGGGAATCACATCATCGGCAAAGCTTGTTTCGCTCTCATTGTCTATTAGCCCTGGTTCAATGCCAGGATCCTTTTCGCAGGAATACACCAATAGGGCAAGAATGGCCACAAACAGTAAGATTCTTTTCATTTTGATTGGGTTTTAGGTTTAATAAATAGTACCTGTAAAGTAATTATAATTACAGGGAAAGCCATGCATTGTGCATATTTATTTGGATCCGGGAAATCTTTCATCGGGAGGATTACTCGCAGCCTTGCTGCTCCTGATCCCTGAGAGGATAAGAGGGGATTACTCGCAGCCTTGCTGCTCCTGATCCCTGAGAGGATAAGAGGGGATTACTCGCTTCGCTCATGATCCCATTGGGGGAGACCTGCACAGATTCGAAAAACGCAAAATGCACTTTGTGCATCTTTGGTTTTTATTTGCACCTTCTCCTCGCTCAGGCAAGCCTGGCTCGGGAAGCTACAAATAAAAAACCCGCTTGCTGTGCAAACGGGTTTTTCGAATCTTTGCGGAGGAAGAGGGATTCGAACCCCCGGTACCTTACGGTACAACGGTTTTCAAGACCGCCGCATTCGACCACTCTGCCATTCCTCCGGGCGCGAAATTAGTAAAATTTTGCTTTTTGGAGCTGAAAAAGCAGAAGATTATGGCTGGAAAGGGGATGTGTAAAGAGGAAAATTTGTATATTTTAAGTTGACTTTGACAAAAGTGAGTATTGGCGGACCTTGCAGAAGAAATATTCTGCAAAAAGAAAACGGCGAAAATGGCCGTATTTATGCCTGGAATAGTGGGGGAATCTCAGTATTTATACACATTTCAGCGATTTTTTTGCAGGGGATTCTTGGTGGGGTATCAGAAAAAATTATATTTGTATAGAATTTGGCTAGAAAAGTTAAGAAAACATTTTACTAACCCTTAAATTTCATTTATTATGAACAAAGCAGAATTAATAGATGCTGTTGCTTCTGAGTCTAATCTGACTAAGGCAGATGCCAAAAGGGCTCTTGATGCTTTTATCACTACTACTACTGATGCATTGAAGAAAGGTACCCGTGTTGCACTTGTTGGATTTGGATCTTTTTCAGTTTCTGAAAGAGGTGCGAGGACCGGCCGTAATCCGCAAACAGGAGCAGAGATTAAAATTGCTGCCAAGAAAGTTGTGAAGTTCAAAGCTGGAAGTGAGCTCAGTGACGCTGTCAAGTAAAAATATTTGAACTGCATTAAATAGGGAGCGTTTCGCTCCCTTTTTTTTTACATAATTTTGAATTATGGACCAACTGGAACTGGACCTGATAGAGCATCTTTCGGGATGTATCACTGAAAAGAGGCTTTCCCTTTTTAAACAGGTTTTGGGAGATCGTACGCGTTACCTCACTGTATTGATTGAGGATATCTACCAGTCGCATAATGCTTCGGCAGTGCTGCGTACCTGCGATTGTAATGGAATCCAGGATGTACATATAGTGGAGGAGAATAATGAGTATGAGATCAACCGGGATGTGGCCCTTGGCTCGGAGCAGTGGCTCACTCTGCACTATTACAGGGAAGGAAGGGACAATATTTGCAAAAGTATTGATTCATTACGGAAGAATGGATACCGCATTGTGGCCACATCTCCCTACAAAGAGGGAAGCACTCCTGAGGACTTTGACCTGGAGAGGGGCAAGGCGGCCCTGATGTTCGGGACTGAACTGAACGGACTAACAGAACGGGCGCTGGAACTTGCTGACGAGTATATTCAGATTCCCATGGTTGGATTTACTGAGAGTTATAATATCTCGGTTTCCGCTGCCATTATCCTTTATTCACTCAGGAAACGCCTGGAATTATCATCACTATCATGGCGTCTGGATGAAAAGGAACGAAACCACTTGTTGCTTAAATGGTTACGCACAAGTATTAAGATGTCAAAACAGATTGAGAATAAGTTCATTAAAGAATATCGCCCCTATTTTTAGGCTCCCGGTGCATTGGATTTCCATACTTTAGTTATCTTTGATTAACAGAGGATTTCCTTAGATAAGCCTTATCCTTTGTTTGACAAAACACTATGGTGATGAATTGCATGATAATAGATGATGATACGCTTTCCAGGCGGATTATTGAGGAGTTTATCCAGAAAACCGATGGATTGGAGTTAGTGTCTTCCAGCGGGGATCCGGTCGAAGGGATCAACCTTCTTAAGAAACATGATGATATCCATTTGATCTTCCTGGATATTGAGATGCCTGAAATGACTGGAATTGAGCTTCTTAATACCCTGAAAAATCCTCCACAGATCATTATTGTATCCTCAAAAGGGAAGTATGCGGTTGATTCTTATGAGTATGATGTAACCGATTATTTGCTTAAGCCGGTGGATTATGGCCGTTTCTACAGGGCTGTTTCCAAAGCTTTTAAGCGCTTTGAGCAGATGACAGCCGAACAGATTGGTAAAGATGAAATCTTCATAAAAAAGAATGCGACTCTGGTCAAGTTGAAGTACGATGATATTCTTTGGGTTGAAGCCCTGGAAAATTATGTAATTTTCAATACCTTCTCTGATAAGTATACCATTCACTTCACTATGAAGGCCATTGAGCAGAAACTGCCGACCAATAAATTTACCCGCGTTCATCGTTCTTATATTGTAAATACCAGTTGCATCAATGTTATAGAAGATAACTCGGTGATTATTAAAGTGGAGGATGGTGCCAAATCCATCCCCATCGGAAAATCTTACAAGGAGAAATTAATGAGGGATATCAACCTGATCATTAAGTAATATATGGTTTCCAGGCGGCAGCTATTTTTCCGCTACGTGGCGCAGACATCTGAATCTTCCCTTCAGTTTGAGATCGAAAGAGCTGAAGGGATTTATTTTTATGATATCAAGGGCAAAGCCTATATCGACTTGGTTTCGGGGGTGTCCGTATCTGCTGTAGGGCACGGGAACCCGGTTGTGGTGAAAGCAGTTCAGGATCAGGCAGAGACTTATATGCACACCATGGTTTACGGGGAGTTTGTTCAATCGCCCCAGGTGGCATATGCCCAGTGGCTGACAGAGCGATTGCCCCGATGTCTTGATAATGTTTATTTTGTAAATTCGGGTAGTGAAGCCCTTGAAGGGGCCATGAAGCTGGCAAAGCGGGCCACAGGAAGAAGCGATTTTATTGCTTTTGAAAAGGCCTACCATGGGGGAACCCAGGGCGCCTTGAGTATACTCGGGGATGCGAAGGGGAGATCGGGTTATTTGCCCCTGTTGCCGGGGATCCAACATATCCGGTTCAACCATAAGGAGGACCTTGGGTTCATTCATAAGGGTGTGGCCGGCGTTATCGTGGAGCCCATTCAGGCTGAAGCAGGGATCATTGAACCATCCGGGGATTATCTGATCCAGTTACGGCGTAAGTGTGACGAGTCGGGTGCCTTGTTGATTCTGGATGAGATTCAGACGGGGATGGGAAGGACCGGAAAGTTCATGGCTTATGAACATTTTGACATTGTTCCCGATATTCTATGCCTGGCGAAGAGCTTTGGAGGAGGAATGCCTTTGGGGGCTTTTGTGGCTTCCAGGAAGCTAATGAGTAAGTTAACCTTCGATCCACCCCTGGGGCATATCACCACCTTTGGTGGCCATCCTGTATGCTGCGCGGCTGGTCTGGCAGCTCAAAAATTAATTGAGGAAGAGGGTTTGGTGGCCCGTGCTTTAAAGATGGAGCAGCGTTACCGGGGCGGGTTGAAACATCCTGTGATCAAGCGGATTAGGGGAAGAGGATTGTTTCTTGCTGTAGTGCTTGATTCGGAGATACAGGTGAGCCGCTTTATCTCCAGAGCTTTTGAGAATGGACTGATCATTGATCAGTTTTTGTTTTCAGACAATTCGTTCCGGATAGCTCCTCCGCTGATCATCTCAGATCATGAGGCCGATGAATCCATGGAACGAATTATGGCTACGCTGGATGGCCTGGCCTGACAAGAAAACGGAGTATTTTTTCGTTCGGAGTATTTTTTCGTTCATTAAGTGATATGATCAGATTTTTTGGCACTTTTTTCTTACTTTTTTTCCACCTGTCGCTTCATGCTCAGGAGCCGGCCTATCTGGAACTTGTAAAAGCGGAATCCCGGCTTCAGGGCCTTTTTAATCAACTCTATGGGGATAGTATTTCCGATAAAGAATTTCTTCTTGAAACTATAAAACTGGAGATGACCGTAGCGCTTTCCATGCCCGGTTCTCTGGATTTCCCCTGGAATCGTCTGGACAAAATAGGGGTCATACGCTCCGAGGATAAACGAATGAGGGTATTTTCCTGGCATGTGGAGGATGATAAGGACCACTACCGTTACTTTGGTCTGATTCAGATTGAACTGAAAAAGGGAAAAATCAGGCTTTACGAACTGAAGGATAACGGGAAGCCCCAGCGGGGAATGGTGAAGTATGACCAGTCGAAAACCGACTGGTATGGAAAACTCTACTACCAGGTATTAACAAACACCTACAAACGAAAGACCTTCTATACTCTTCTGGGTATGGACTTTAACAATATGCTTTCCACCATCAAGAGTGTGGAGGTGATGGTCATTCAGCGGAACGAGCCCCTGTTTGCCAGATCACTTTTTTTTAACGGCCGCGATTTCGTGGATCGGCTTGTTCTGGAGTACGCCAAGCAGGTAGCCATATCGGTTCGCTACGACCCGGGAATAGGAATGATTACCTTCGATCACCTGGCACCCTTTCATCCCATCTATGAAAACAACTTTGAGTTTTATGGACCCGACGGCTCCTTTGACGGCCTGGAATTTGAAGAAGGGCACTGGATCTACCGTGCTGATATCGATGCCAGGAATGCAGACTGACATTCCGTCAGTTTTAAGTACTTGGCATAGCCTTTGACACTTCCGTGGTCAAATGTAAAACCTAAAATAGTTGAACGATGCAGAAAGGTAAGATCAATGTTACCACAGAGAACATTTTTCCCATTATTAAGAAATTCCTGTACTCTGATCATGAGATATTCCTGCGGGAACTGATTTCAAATGCGGTTGATGCCACACAAAAGTTGAAAACACTGGCTTCAGTGGGAGATTTTAAGGGAGAACTCGGAGATCTCACTATCCGGGTCAATGTGGATAAGAAGAAGAAAATTCTTACCGTTTCAGATGCGGGAATCGGGATGACTAAGGAGGAGGTGGAGAAGTACATAAACCAGATAGCCTTCTCCAGTGCCGAAGATTTCATGGAAAAATATAAAAAGGACAGTAACGCCATTATCGGTCATTTTGGCCTTGGTTTTTACTCCTCATTTATGGTTTCAGACAAGGTTGAAATTGATACCCTATCCTGGCAGGATGGAGCCAAAGGGGTTTCATGGAGCTGTGATGGAAGCCCGGAATACAGTCTTGGGGAGAACGACAGGAAGGACCGGGGGACCACCATAAGGCTTCATCTTGACTCAGACAGTAAGGAATTTCTGGAAGAGAACAAGATCAACGAGTTGCTGGATAAGTATTGTAAGTTTCTTCCCGTAGAGATCGCATTTGGAAAGGAGAAGGAGTGGAAAGATGGTAAGGAAGTGGAGTTGGACAAAGACAGGGTGATCAATGACACCAAACCGCTATGGACCCTTCTGCCTTCAGAGGTGAAGGATAAGGATTACAACGAGTTCTACCGCAAATTGTATCCCATAGGCGACGAGCCTTTGTTCAATATTCACCTGAATGTGGACTACCCTTTCACCCTCACCGGAATCCTCTATTTCCCGCGGATCAAAAACAACATCGAGATTCAGAAAAACAAAATACAGCTTTACAGCAACCAGGTATTTGTAACCGACTCGGTGGAAGGAATTGTTCCGGAGTTTCTGACCCTCCTTCACGGGGTGCTGGATTCACCGGACATCCCCCTGAACGTTTCCAGAAGTTATCTGCAGAGCGACTCCAATGTAAAAAAGATATCATCTCATATCACCAAAAAGGTGGCCGACCGCCTGGAAGAGATCTTTAAGAATGACCGGGAGCAGTTCGAGAAGAAATGGGATGACCTGAAACTATTTATTGAGTATGGAATGCTTTCGGAGGAGAAGTTTCATGAACGTGCAGAGAAGTTTGCACTGTTGAAGAACGTAGACGGGAAGTATTTTACGCTGAAGGAGTATGAAGATTTGATCAGGGAGAAGCAGACCGATAAGAACAAGACGCTTGTTTATCTATATGCCACAGAAAAGGACGGGCAGTTCAGCTACATAGAGGCAGCAAAAGCCAAAGGATATGATGTGCTGCTGATGGATGGTCAGCTGGACACCCATTTCCTGAACCATTTGGAAACCAAGTTGAACGAGTGCAGGTTTGCACGTGTCGATTCAGAGATCGTGGACAAGCTCATTGAGAAGGATGAGACCAGGGAGTCCAAGCTGACTTCCTCCCAGGAAGCAGATCTGACTCCGGTTTT
Organism: Bacteroidales bacterium; assembly: GCA_029210725.1. Classification (NCBI taxonomy): domain Bacteria; kingdom Pseudomonadati; phylum Bacteroidota; class Bacteroidia; order Bacteroidales; species Bacteroidales bacterium. The sequence continues at coordinate 102,407 of JARGFM010000012.1, forward strand.
CCAGGCACATCTTCCCGGACAGGAAATGTATTATTATGTAAGTTATGAATCCCTGTCTGAAGGGGACCCTCCGGTGATGATTACCCAAAGTGAATTCATGCGCCGTATGAAAGATATGCAGGAGATGAGCGGTCAGGCCTCCATGTATGGTAATTTCCCTGATTCTTATAACCTGGTGGTGAATGCCAATCACCCTCTGGTCGGAAAGATTGTGGAGCAGACTGAAAAGAAACTTGGGAAAAAGCTGGAGGAGCTTCGCATCGAGAAAGGTGGCTTATCGGAAGAGCAGCAATTGCTGGAAAAAGCCAAAGAAGGAAAGAAGGAGGAGGAGATTCCCCAGAGTGAGAAAGACCAGATGGAAGCGGTCAACAAAAAGTTAAGCGAGCTTGAAGATAAGCGCATTGAGATGCTTAAGAAACACGGGAAGAGTCAGAAGTTAGTGAAGCAATTAATAGATCTGGCCCTGCTTGCCAATAATCAGCTTAAAGGTGAAGATCTTGCAGCCTTTGTGAAGAGGAGTGTGGAATTGATTAAATAGCCTTAGAAAAACAGCATTCTGACCTCCTGTTTCAGGAAGTCAATGGCGACCTGAGACGGGGGGTTGTTTAATTCCTGTAAACGTTCCAGGATCAGTTTACCCAGGGTGGGGGCTGAAGCATCGGGCTTTACCTCTTTGGCAGTTTCATTGACCAGATTTATCACCTGGTTTTTTGCGCCCTTTATTTTTTCCCATGCTTCGCTGCTCAGGTAGGTCTGTTGGGCAATATTATGTTCAAATTCAGAGGTGATGTTGTTGAGGAGTTCCTGCTGAAGCTGTCGGGCAGTAAAATCAGGACGGCTTACACGTATGACTATGCTTTCCGGGGATATACGTTCCAGCAAAAGGATACTGCGTTCATAAGCCTGAAGACGGACCGGAAGGATATCATCGCTTAGGTGCATATTAAATTCATTTTTTCTTCTTCGGTCCTCGTTCCTGGACCAGGTCCGGAGCATCACCATCACCGTGAGAAACACGATCAGTGCGGGTATGGTGTACTTAAGGATTTCAAGTATTACCTCCATGTTGATTTTTTTTTGAAACTTGAGCTATGCAATATTAATGCAAATTATAACGAAAAGCGTACTTTTAGACCATGAAATCTAACTGACCAACCATTAAAAAGTATTACCTATGGAACAACTTTCAGCAAGAATCAATTCCCTTTCTCCATCAGCTACCATTGCTATGAATCAAAAGGGTCGTGAATTGAAGGAAAAAGGGGTCGACGTGATCAACCTCAGTGTGGGGGAGCCCGATTTTATAACTCCGGAGCATATCAGGGAGGCTGCCAAAAATGCCATCGATGGTCCCTGGCACCACTATGCCCCTGTAGCTGGTTATCCCGATCTGCTGAAAGCCATCGTTGAGAAATTCAAACGGGAGAATAATCTGGATTACAAAACCTCCAATATCATGGTTAGTGTAGGTGCCAAGCACTCTCTGGCCAATGTGATCATGTGCCTGATCGATAAAGGGGAGGAGGTGATTGTTCCGGCTCCTTACTGGGTCAGTTATGCCGAACAGGTGAAGATTGCCGAAGGAGTGAATGTGTTTCTGGACACCACGGTGGAAGATGAGTTCAAGATCTCCCCCGGGCAACTGGAAGCGGCCATTACTCCCAAAACCAAGGCGCTGTTACTCTGTTCGCCTTCCAATCCGACCGGGAGCGTTTATACCAGGGAGGAACTGGCCGCCCTGGCCTCGGTGATAGCCCGACATCCCGGTGTTTATGTCATTGCTGATGAGATATATGAGCATATCAACTTTGTTGGTGGTCATGAGTCAATCGCACAATTTGAAGAGATCAAAGACCGCTGTATAATTATTAATGGAGTTTCCAAGGGATATGCCATGACCGGATGGAGAATCGGGTATATGGCCGGGCCCGAATGGCTGGTAAAGGCCTGCGTGAAGCTACAGGGGCAGATGACCTCCGGTGCCACCTCCATTGCCATGCGTGCTTCCCTGGAGGCGCTCACCGGTGACCAGAGCTGTGTGAAAGAAATGCGTGATGCCTTTCTTCGGCGCCGTAACCTGATCCTGGAACATGTGAACAGCATTGAAGGGGTTAAATGTGCTATTCCGGGAGGAGCTTTTTATGTTTTCCCTGACCTGAGTGCTTACCTTGGAAAATCGTTGGATGGACGGAAAATAGAGACCGATATGGACCTGTGTATTTACCTGCTCGAGGTGGGCCATATCGCCACGGTACCCGGATCTGCCTTTGGCGCCGATGGCTGTGTGAGGATCAGCTATGCCAATTCGGATGAGAATCTGGAAAAGGCCATGCAGCGGCTGAAGAAAGCGCTGGCAGCGCTCAAATAGGTCTCAGGACTGGTCAAGGTCCCTGTGGATATACAGGCTGTAATCCTTCAGGATCTTATTGTACCTGCTTTCAAAATGCGGTGAATCAATGAGGAAATCAGCAGTTGACCGGTTACTGGCTGTGGGGACATTGTAGAGTACGGAAATCCTTAACAGGGCCTTTACATCCACATCATGGGGTTGGGCAGACATTGGATCCCAGAAGAAAACCAGGATATCGATTTTTCCTTCAGAAACCAGGGCAGCCAGTTGCATATCACCTCCAAGGGGTCCCGATTTCAGTTTTATCAGTGATTGGGGAGTATTCGATTTTTCAGCCAGGGTTTCTTCAACCATCCTCCCTGTGGTGCCTGTGCAGATCAGGTGATGTTTAGCCAGTTTACCGGCATTGTAATCGACCCACTCCATGAGGTCGGCTTTGCGGTTGTCGTGTGCCACAAGGGCCACAGTCTTCACTCTATCCATAGCTCAAAGATAGCTTCTGTTGCTGAATTCTGTTACATTTGTAAGCAAAGCAAAATTTTAAGCTATGGTTAAGTTTGAAAGAAGGCGGAGCCGGCAAATGGGTAAAGCAGTGAGAATTTCCATGCTGGTGGTGTTCCTGGGACTGGTGATTATGGTACTGGTAGTGTATAAGCTCTACTCCAGGGTTTTTGTTCCCAATGTAATGCTGGATACGGAACATGAACTCTTCTACGTTCCTTCCGGTTCCAGTTTTGAAGCGGTGATTGCAGGTTTGGAGGATCAGGGGATCATCGAAAACAGTAAATCTTTTGAGTGGGTGGCCCTGAAGAAGGGATACGATACAAAGGTGAATCCTGGAAGATACAAGATCCCTAACGGGTTTACCAATAATGAACTGGTCAATATGCTGCGTTCCGGTAATCAGGACCCGGTGATGGTGGTCTTTAACAATGTGCGTACTTTGAATCACCTTTCAGGAAAAGTGTCCCAGTACCTTGAGCTGGATTCTGTAACACTTGCAACCTATCTGGGGGATAAAGAACTGCCTTCCAAATATGGGTTTGATGCAGCGGCATTTTCCTCGATGTTTATTCCGGAAACCTATGAGTTTTTTTGGAATACATCGCCGGAGGAATTTGCCGATCGTATGAAACTCGAATATGAAAGGTTCTGGGAAGGGGGCCGTGACCGGAAGGCAGAGAAGATGAAGCTGACGCGGGCAGAGGTGACAACACTGGCATCCATAGTGGATGAAGAGACCCTCTATGATGATGAAAACAGCCGGGTGGCGGGCCTGTATCTGAACCGCCTGGAACAGGGCATCCCCCTGCAGGCCGATCCTACCCTGAAATATGCACTGGGTGACTTTTCCAGGCAGCGGATCCTGAATGAGGATAAAGAGATCGAATCGTCTTACAATACCTATAAGTTCAAAGGGCTGCCGCCGGGACCCATTTCCATTCCATCTGTATCGGCCATTGACGGGGTTCTGGATTTTGAAAAGCACCGCTATTTATACATGTGTGCCAAAGCTGATTTCAGCGGTTATCATGCCTTTGCCCGGGATTACTCTCAGCACCTGAAAAATGCCAGAGAATACCAGAGGGCTTTGAATAGGAAACGAATCTATAAGTAGGCAGAAAGCTGCTAGATCACATTTATTTCGCGCTCCAGGGTGACCCCAAAAATACGATCCACATCCTCGACGATTTTTTCTGAAAAATCGAAAATATCCTGTCCGGAGGCTCCTCCGTAGTTAATGATTACCAGGGCCTGCAAGGGCCAGGTACCCACATTCCCTATCCGTTTCCCTTTCCAGCCCGCTTTCTCAATCAACCAGCCTGCAGGGATCTTCATCTGATTTCTGTTGTTTGGAAAAAAGGGAACCTCCGGATATTCCACACGGATGCAGTTGTAGATGGTTCTGTCGACCATTGGATTTTTGAAAAAACTTCCTGCATTTCCATACCGGGCCGGGTCGGGTAATTTTGCATTCCTGATGCTTGTTATGACCTTACGAAGATCCAGGGGTGTACTTCCGTTTGCCTTTGTAAACTCCTCATGGACATTTCCATATTCAAGTTGAAGATCGGGCTCCCGCTTCAATCTGAAAGCCACATGTGTAATAATATATCTCCCTGAAGTATCCCCTTTAAAAATACTGTTCCTGTAAGAAAACCGGCAGGCCTGATGATCCAGTTGAACTCGCCTGTTTTGCTGCATGTCCCAGGCCTCCAGCCATTCAAACCGGTCTTTGAGCTCTACCCCGTATGCACCGATGTTCTGTACAGGCGATGAGCCCACCGAGCCGGGGATCAGACTCAGATTTTCCAGTCCATACCAGCCCCTTTCGATGGCAGAAGCTACCCAGTGGTCCCAGTTCTCCGCGGCACCTACTCGCACCACCACTTCCTCTCCATGATCTTCCTTCAATTCGATCCCTTTCATGCCGGGTTGTATGATCAAACCTTCGAAATTGTTCCGGAACAGAATATTACTTCCCTCTCCCAGGACCAGACGGGGAATGTGGCCGGGCGCTTTATGGTCCAGCAATTCCTGCAAGGTCTCCATATCATGGGGCCTGGCAAAATGGGATGCCCTGGCATCCAGTCCAAAACTATTGAACGCTTTCAGGGATTGATTGTGGTGTATATGGATCATTGGTTTAAACATACATAAAATCATGTATAGATTATCAACAGCCAGAGTAAGATTTTACACAGGCAAATAAAAATCAAGGCCACTGCTTTACCTTTGTTATACGAGCTCGAAGCTCAGTCTCTGTTTGTTAAACTTAGAAAAACTTAAGCTTATGAAAGTCAGCGGCCTTGACGTGCATAAAGATACGATTTTTTGTGCCGTCTACGATGGGAAAAAGTATGGAGAAGTTAGGGAGTATTTAACTTTTACCGAACCCATTCAAACAATGGGGAATTATTTACATTCTGAGGGAGTTAAGAGGATAGCCATTGAAAGCACGGGTATCTATTGGATCCCGGTATGGAATATCCTTGAAAAGATGGGATTTGAGCTTATGCTTGTGAATCCCTATCTGATCAAGCAGATGCCAGGCAGGAAGAGTGATATCAAAGATGCTCAGTGGATAGCCAAGTTGCTTCATAAAGGTCTATTGCGTGGCAGCTTGGTTCCGGATAAGACCATCCGTCAGCTGCGTACTTACAGTCGTCAGTTTGTCAAAACAAGGGCCCTAATAGTCCGCTCGACGCAGGAAATGGAGCGGGCAATGGAGCTAAGCAATATCCGAATTACTTCTCTTGTAAGCCAAAACAGCGGATTAAGTGTGCTCAAGGTTGTTGAGAAAACCATAGCAGGAGAAGATACCGTGGAAGAGTTGGCCTGCTGCATCCATTCCAGGACGGTCAACGCAAAAGGAGATCTGGTTAGGTTGTCTCTGGATGGTCATATTGAGGAGCACCACCGTTTTACTCTCGCCCTTGCCTATGAACAATTTAAGCTATACACGGAGCAATCTAAGGCGTTAGAAGGAAAAATGGAAGAGATCTGTGAATTACACTTTAGCCATCAGATGGAATTACTGCAAAGCATTCCTGGAGTGGGTAAACAGGCAGCCATGCAGATTATATCAGAAACAGGCGGGAATATGGAGGCCTTTGAAAACAGCGGCAAACTTACCGGCTGGACGGGATTACGTCCAAGGAATGATGAAAGTGCCGGAAAGTATAAAAGCACAGCTACAACCCACGGTAATAAATACCTTCGAAGGATTATAGTACAATGTGCGTGGGCGGCATCCCGGACCAAAGGATCATTCTATAAAACCAAGTTTGAGCAGCTATGCATAAGAAAATCACGTAAAAAGGCCCTCATAGCTATTGCAAGAAAATTATTAACCGTAGTCTGGCATGTACTTAGTGAGGATGAGCCATTTAATCCAAAGTTTTTACCAGTATATGATCCTAAAAGGTTGCAAATGAAGGTAAACTACCATAGAAAAGAAATTGAAAAACTGGAACAGCTCGGATACACAGTTACGTAAAGGCCGGCTATATTTATGATGGAAAGGCTCACAAAAGTATTTGTGGGCAACCTCGACATTAAACAGGTCAATTGAATTTTAAGCACACAGGCATAGGTTAATACCAGCTTCTGGTCAAACCTGCAGAGGAAATTCGTTCGCCAAAACGCAAAAAAAACTATGGCATATCATATTATGGATTTATAGAGGAAATATAGCAATGATTTGTTCCGCTGCCATCACTCTAATTCCTATCTTTAAATTTTCAGGCATAATCTTGAAACGGGCCTATATATCGGTGATTAATGATCTGGCAACTGATCAGCGCATCAGCCGGGTGGCAAAGCTCCTGGCCGGGCAGGGATTTGAAGTTACCTGCATTGGCCGCAGACTCCCGCAGAGTCCCGATCTGCTCCACAGTCCCTTTAGATTACGGCGATACCGGATGCTGTTTACTGGCGGCCCTCTGTTATATACCTTTTTTAACCTGAGGTTATTAATAACGCTCTTACTTGCAAGGAAACCGGAACTTCTGGTTTCCAACGATCTGGATACTCTGCCGGCTAATTTCATTGTCAGCAGGATACGGAGAGTGCCCCTGATTTATGATAGTCATGAACTGTTTACCCAGGTTCCAGAACTGATCCAAAGGAAAAGGGTCCAGTCGATCTGGAAATGGATCGAGAGAATGATGCTGCCAAAGCTCAGGTATGCAGTTACGGTCAATTATTCCATAGCAACCATCTACCGGCGTTTATACGGAACCCGCTTCAGGGTGGTCAGAAATGTCCCGGAAAGGCTTAAACATACTCCCTTACAGAAAATCAAAGGGAAGCAGAGGCAGAGAATCATTTATCAGGGTTCCCTGAATGTAGGACGGGGTCTGGAATTGATGATTGATGCCATGCAATACCTGGATCATGTTCTTTTTCTGGTGGTTGGTTCTGGAGATATTGAAAATATCCTCATGCAAAGGGTGGCACAAAAGCAACTGGGCGACCGGGTTGAATTCAGGGGAAGAGTTGCGCCTGAAGATCTTCTTCTGCTAACCTGCCAGTCTGATCTCGGGATATCCCTGGAGGAGGATCTGGGATTAAGTTATCGTTATTCGCTTCCCAATAAGTTATTCGATTATATTCAGTGCGGGATACCTGTGCTCTGTTCTGCACTCCCGGAGATGAGCCGGATCGTGGATTCTTACGGTATCGGGATTACTACCAAGGAACGGGATCCGGAAAAACTGGCAGCCATCATCAGGTATATGCTGATAGAGAGGTCCGGAGGTGCCTGGAAGGAGGCGCTTCAAATTGCCGCTTCTGATCTGTGTTGGGAGAATGAGTCGAAAGTTTACCTCGAGCTATTGAAAGATTGCGGTGTTTTGAGTTGTATCTGATAACAATTGGTACACATATTCGTTATAGTCTCAAATCCCTTATTATATGAAGACAATAACCAACATCCTCTTATTGCTTCTTTTTCTTACTCCCGGGATCCTGGACGCGCAGGTTGAGTTTACTGAAATCAGAACAGCGGAGGAGATGAAAGCTGCGCAAAAAAAGGCATCGGACCAGATGTTGATGTTATTTGTAGATGTTTACGCTTCCTGGTGCGGTCCCTGCAAGATCATGGACCGGGAGGTCTATACCGACTCTTCCGTGGCTGACTATATGAATGCTCATTATGTAAGTGTCAGGATGGATGGTGAATCAGATTATGGACGTATCTATGCTTCGGAGCAGAAGCTGGAGGGCTATCCCAGTATGTTTATTTTCAGTGATGATGGTGAGCGGGTAAGTAAGATTGTGGGGTTCACTCCTCCTTTAGAGCTGATTAGCTCATTAATGGCAGCTAATGAAGGATATAAAAAAGTCAAGATTTACAGGGCCGCCTACCTGAAAGGTTCTCTGGAGGATGAAGGATTTGCAGACTATATTTCCGTGTTGCGCGAAATGGGAGACCAGGAAAAGGCTGAAGAGCTTGCTTCTGAATACGTCGAAAAAGTAATAAAATCAAAGGCCAGGCTATCGGATAATGATATCAGGGTAATGGCTTTTTACATGGATCAGGACGATGCGTGGTGGGAGGGTTTCGCCTCGGATGCAGAACGACTGAGACAGGTACTGAAAGAGGACTATATGCTGGCCATGGAGAAGATTTATAATAATACCCTGGTAAAAGCCGTGGAGGAGGAACGCATCGACCTGGTTAGTAAGATGGCCAACGAACTTGCTCCATTGGTGGAAAAAGAGAGCGGAGCCTGGGATCTGAGGTCGCTTCCTTTCATTCAATACTATTACTATACAGACAATACCAGTGAACTGATCGCCTATGTAGATCAGCGATTTGCAACGGATCGGAAGAATGATCACCGGTGGCTTTATAGTGCCGCATCGCAGATCACAGACATGGATCAGCAATATCAGACGGAACTTTTATTGAAGAAAGAGCTTGAGTGGTATGCGAAGTGTATTGAACTGGAGGAGCATTTTGATTACTTTTTCTATCAGGGGATGGTTCACTTCTTTCTTCAGGACAGGGAAGAGGCAAAGTCCTCTTTTGTGAAAGCTGAATCCATGGCCTCTACCCGGGAGCAAAAGGAGATGGTTGCCCAGGTCATGGGTTTTATCAATAACAGGTAGACTGTTATTTTGTGATGTGGAAGGGAACAGTTACTTTTGGTTCTTAAATTAATACGGTCCACTTATGAAAGCAGTTTCAAGCCTGTCCGCCTTATTCCTGGCAGCAATTCTCAGCTCCTGTGCCGGAAATCTTAACGATTTGGATCGCAGAGGATTAAAGGGAAAGGTAAAGGCGACCAATGAGTTTCAGTGTGATGCTACCTATGAGAATGAGAAGTGGGTGGCCGGTACGGATTGTGCCAATGGCTACCGAGTAGTGGAGTATGACGAGGAAGGGAACTATATACAGGCTATGAGTATGAGTGATTGTGGCGATACGACTAACCTTTCTACGGTAAGACGAGAGAATGGAGAACTGGTCGAAGAGTCCTATTTTACCAGGTTTCAGATGACTCCAAAACACTCCAGGATGGTCCTTTTTTCCCGCACAGTCATGGACAGGGTTTCAGAAGATCAGATTAATTATGAAGTCTGGCAGGAAGACAGGCTCACTTTTGAAGGATCCACTTACTACGATTCAAAGGGGAGGATTGAGCGGCAGGTGCAGGTTGTGAATAACCGGGAGGTCATTGTCCACCATATTTACGAAAAGAACCTGCTTGTAGAAATGTACCAACAGGAGCTCGATGGTTCCAGATCTGCAACACAGCAATACGAATACAGCGAGTTTGATGATCATGGGAACTGGACCCTCCGGCTGGTCTATAACGGGGAAGAAAAGATCACTCCGGAGATGGCCATCACCCGTGTGCTGGAATACTATTAGCCGCTTCTAAAGCTCCAGCAGAAACTGCTCGGGCGATTGTTCGCCAAAGATCAGTCGGGCCGGCTCTTCAAGCAACTCTTTCACAGTCTTCAGGAAGCCCACAGAATCCTTGCCGTCGATGACACGGTGGTCATAACTGAGGGCTATGTACATCATAGGTCTGATTTCCACTTTTCCATAAATGGCTACCGGCCTTTCCAGAATATTGTGCATTCCCAGGATTCCGGATTGAGGTGGATTCAGGATAGGAGTGGATAGCATGGATCCATAGAAGCCCCCGTTGGAAATGGTAAAGGTACCCCCACTCATTTCCTCTATACTGAGTCGCGCTTTTCGGGCCCGGGCAGCCATATCGGCAATATGTTGTTCCAGCTGGGCCATGCTCATTAGCTCTGTATTCCTGATAACCGGAACCATCAATCCTTTATCTGTCTGAACTGCGATACCGATATCACAATAGCCGGGGGTGACTACTTCTTCTCCATCCAGGTAAGAGTTTACAGCAGGAAATTGTTGCAGGGCCTGTGTGACTGCCTTTGCGAAAAAGGACATGAACCCAAGCTTCAAACCATGTTTCTGGACAAAAGTTTCCTGGTATTTTTTCCGAATGGCCATGATGGCACTCATATCAGCCTCGTTGAAGGTGGTGAGCATCGCTGTTTCATTCTTGACACTTACCAGTCTTTCGGAAATTTTTTTTCTGAGCTGGCTTATCTTCTTGCGCTCCTCTTCCCTGGAGGCCGTCATGTTTTTCCCGGGAACATGGACTCCGGCGCTATGCTGCATCACCCTTTTTACATCTCCTGCACTGATCTTTCTTAAGCCCTGAATGATATCATCCACCGACAGTCCTTCCTGATCCATCATTTGCTTGGCCACCGGGGTCACTTTCACCTGCTGCTGATCAGAAGCTGGAGTATCCGGCTTTTTTGTCTTTTCAGGCTCTTTCGCCGGTGCTTTTACGGACGTTTCTGTCGTGGTTTCTACTGGCGTTTCTGCCGGTTTGCCCGGAACTTCCACACTGGTATCAATGGAGGCAACCACTACACCTACCCGGACAGTTTCTCCCTCCTGTACCAGGATTTTTAGTTTTCCGGACTCACTGGCAATCAGGGGAAGGGTCGCCTTTTCCGATTCAATTTCGCCAATCTCCTGGTTTTTTGAAACCAGAGTACCATCCTCCACAAACCAGGATGTCAGGTCAACTTCTGTTATGGATTCTCCGGGACTGGGTATTTTTATCTCCAGGGCCATTTTACTTTGTTTTGGGTTTCTCTTTTTCGAAATAGTAATGTTGGTTCAATATCTCGGTCCGTGAGCTTCCGATCACACATTGCAGCCCACAGTAGACATTCAGGAGTTCGCAGGTACACTCCCGGAATACTTTATCAATAATCTCCTTCTGACTGATTTCATGCAGCTTGAAAAGTCCGGTTGCCGGACTGCCGGAAGGCTGCCGGGTCACCGGGATCACCTCTGTTTTTTTCAAGGCATTCCGGATGTAATACCAGGCTCCCATGTTCTCCGGCTCTTCCTGGACCCAGAGGGTGAGCATGTTGTTCTTGTATTTTTTCAGAATCCTCTGAATCTCCTTATCGGGGAAGGGGAAGATCTGATCCAGGCGGATCAATGCAATATCCCTGGCTCCCAGTAATTGTTTTCGCGCCAGGAGATCATAGTAGATTTTGCCACTGCACAGCACCACTCTACGAACCTCTTCCAGATCGTTATCGGAATCGTCAACGACCGGCATGAATTTTCCATGTTCCAGTTCATCCAGTGTGGAAATGCAGAGAGGATGACGGAGCAGGCTTTTTGGTGTGAAAACCACCAGGGGGACCCGTGACGCTTTCTTCATGTGGTTTCGCAGGGCATGGAACAAGTTGGCTGGAGAGGTCGGGTTGATAATATGCATATTACATCCGGCAGCCAGGCTAAGAAACCTTTCGATCCGGGCACTGGAATGCTCGGGCCCCTGCCCTTCAAACCCGTGAGGAAGGTAGAGAACCAGTCCATTCATCACCCCCCATTTCTCTTCAGCACTTGAAATATACTGGTCCAGTATGACCTGGGCAACATTAACAAAGTCTCCAAACTGGGCTTCCCAGATGACCAGGTTATTTGGGCCGGACATCGCATAGCCGTATTCAAAGCCCAGGACCCCGTACTCATTCAACGGGGAGTTAAAAATCTGAAAGGGTGCCTGCTTATCATCCAGATACTTCAGGGGGAAATAGATTTCGGTGGTATCCTCCATGACCATGCCGGCATGCCGGTGAGAGAAGGTCCCCCTGATCGAATCCTGACCACTGATTCTTACCGGATGGTTCTCCAGCAGCAGGGAACCATAGGCCAGCAATTCCCCCAGGGCCCAATCCACCCGGTTTTCTTTGATCATGGCGGCCCGGTCCTCTATCAGTTTTATGGATTTCCGGAAGAAGACCAAATCCTCGGGCAAAGTGAGTAATTTCCGGGCAATGCGTTTCAGGGTTGAACCCGGAACCCCTGTTTCTACAGGTTCTTCAAAATCACTCAGGGAGGCATAGCTTAGTCCTTCCCATTGCGCTTCCAGAAATTGCTGAATGCTTACTTTCTTCTCTTTTCTGGCTGCATCCAGCTGCTTTTCCAAAAGAGAGTCAAAATCAGCTTCGGCCTTGCTGATATCTGTATGGCTCAGCACTCCCTGCCGGAGGAGCTCCTGCTTATAAAGATCTCTGGGGTTGGGATGACTGGCAATGGCCTCGTAAAGAGTAGGTTGTGTAAAGCGAGGCTCATCTCCTTCGTTATGGCCATACTTACGGTAGGCCAGTATATCGATAAAAACATCCGAATGAAACAGCTGCCGGTATTCAATGGCCATTCGCATAACGTGGATCAATCCTTCCACATCATCACCATTGACATGCCAGATTGGAGCTTTGATTACTTTGCCAACGTCGGTGCAGTAGGTGCTGGAGCGTCCATCGAGGTAATTGGTGGTAAATCCCACCTGGTTATTGATGACCAGGTGGATGGTTCCTCCCGTCTTGTATCCGTCCAGCTCCGACATCTGGACTACTTCATAGACTACTCCCTGGCCTGCGATAGCGGCATCTCCATGAATGATAATGGGTACCAGCCTGTGATTGTCCCCTTCATAAATATGATCGATCCGTGCCCTGGATACACCTTCAATGACAGGGGAGGAAGATTCCAGGTGCGATGGATTGGGAACGATATTGAGCACTACTTCTTTCCCCTGGCTGGTCCTTACGGTATTGCTGTAACCCAGATGGTATTTTACGTCACCCAGGCTGATCCGCTCCTCATAAGATTCCCCTTCAAACTCTTTAAAGATGTTTTGTGCCGGTTTTTTCAGAACATTGGCCAGTACATTGAGCCTGCCTCTGTGTGCCATCCCAATATTCAGTTCCTGTACGCCAAGCTCCGCTCCCTTGTCCACCAGGTCGTTCAGTGCCGCCACCAGTATTTCTGCTCCTTCCAGGGAGAATCGCTTCTGTCCTACAAACTTATTATGTATGAATTTTTCAAATCCCACTGCTTCAACGAGGTGATGATATATCTTTCTCTTTTCTTCCGTGGTGAAGACGGTCCGGTTCTTTCCCTGTTCGATGTGTGTTGTCAGCCAGCTGGTCTTTTCAGGAATGCGAATGAACTTATATTCGGATCCAATATGACCGCAATAGGTTTGCTTCAGATAATCCACGATATCCCGCAGGGTTGCTTTCCCGCAACCAATCTCCTTTCCGGCCCAATATGCGGTATCCAGGTTCTCATCGGACAGACCATAGTTCTCGAGATCGAGGGTAGGAAAGTATTTTCTGCGGGTACGTACAGGATTGGTTTCGGTGAATAAGTGACCCCTTTTCCGATACCCGTTGATCAGGTTCAGAACCTTAAACTCTTCGTCAAAAGTGAGGGACTCCGATTCGGGGTGACTGTAATCTCTTCTGGCCAGGTCGAAACCCTGGAAAAAGTGGTGCCAGCTTGGATCCACTGAATCGGGATTATCCCTGTATTTCCGGTAAAGTTCTTCAATGGCCTCGGTGTTGAGACTCTGCAAAAACGATAAATCGTCCATATGCCGCCGGTACAAATTTTAAAAGTAACAACCTGGCGCTGGAATTGTTGCTTACCAGGTCCTGTTATCTTATCTCACTGAAGTGTTTCATGAACTGCATCCTTTCAAATGCAGCTGGATCAGCTCCGTATTTCCTGGATATCTTCCCCCTGAACTGCTCCAGTGAATCGAATCCTTGTCCGGTCATCCATTGATCCACTCTGGACAACATCCTGCCGATTTGCTCCGGACCATTTTTATAAAGGGTCGATACCACCTGAACAGCATTTGCTCCGGCAAGTAACATCTTGATCAGATCTTCCCCATTGTGAATGCCCGTAGATGCTGCAATATGAATATTAACCCTTTCCGAAAGGATGGCAACCCACCGGAGTGTTTCATACTGTTCTACCGGTGAAGAAAACAAGCGGGGTTTGGCAAGCTCCATTTTCTGGATGTCAATGTCGGGGGCATAGAACCTGTTAAACATCACCAGACCAGCAACACCCGTTTCGCTCAGGGCCTTTACCGAGAGGCCCAGGCGGGTGAAATATTTACTTATCTTCAGGGAAACAGGGATCGTTACAGTCGTGAGCACTTTCTCGATGATCCTGAAATAGGCTCTTTCAAATTCTTTATTCTTAAAATCGGCGGGGTTCAGGAAAATATTGAGCTCGAGGGCATTGGCACCTGCCTCTTCCATCTTCCTGGTAAAATGAATCCAGTCTTCCGTGGAGATGCAGTTGATACTGCCAATAATCGGGATGGAGACTGCCTTTTTTGCATCTCTGATCAACTGCAGATATGTTCCGAGGTTGTTTTCACGAATGTGAAGGTCGAGGTAATCAAGTGTTTCCGATAATCCTGAGTAGATCATCGGTTTTTTTTTCGCTGCTTTCAGCAGCTCTTTCTCCTCCAGCAGGATTTCCTCTTCGAATATGGATTTAAGTACCACGGCACCTGCTCCATGCTTTTCCATGGATACTATGCCGTCAAGGGTACCGGTCAGACCACTGCTCCCTGCAATGATTGGATTTTTAAGCTCCATCCCCAGGTACGATGTTCTCAGGTCTTTCATATATGGATATTCATTGATTCGCCAATAGTAAAAGTATAAAAAACAGAACCAGCCCAGGCATTATTTTTTTTATTCTTTATAACATGTAGTTGACAAATAGCACCGGAAATGATCTTTTTTTCATGTATTATTATGATCCGGATAGCACCCTGAAAAAACAATAAAGAATGAGCAGAATAATCGAAAAGGAATATTTTTCTGAGGCTGTAGTGCGACTTGTTATTGAAGCCCCTCATATTGCTAAAAGCAGGAAAGCGGGGCATTTTGTGATTGTGAAGACCGGTGAAAAAGGCGAACGCATCCCGCTGACCATTGCAGCTGCAGATGTGGTAAATGGAACCATTACCCTGATCATTCAGAAGGTAGGTGTTACATCTGCCAAACTTTGTGAACTGGCGGTAGGTGATGAAATCACTGATGTGGTGGGCCCCCTGGGCTTACCCACCCATATTGAAAACGTAGGAACCGTGCTGGCATCTGGCGGGGGGGTAGGTGTGGCACCACTGCTGCCCATTGTAGAGGCCTTTAAACAGGCAGGCAACCGGGTAATAACCGTTCTGGCAGCCAGGAAAAAGGAGTTGATTATTCTGGAAGAGCAGATACGGGAACATTCCGACGAAGTAATTATCATGACCGATGACGGTTCTTATGGAAAAAAGGGATTAGTAACCAAGGGAATGGAGGAGGTCATTCTGAGTGAGAAGGTTGATCTGGCAGTGACCGTGGGACCGGCTGTCATGATGAAATTTGCCACCCTCTTAACAGGAAAATATCATATTCCCACGGTGGCTAGTCTGAATACATTGATGGTTGATGGGACCGGAATGTGTGGTGCCTGCCGGGTATCGGTAGGAGGAGAAACTAAATTTGTTTGTGTGGATGGCCCGGAGTTTAACGCCCATGAAGTGGACTTTGATGAAATGCTCCTCAGATTAAATTCCTATAAGCCCTCCGAAACAGAAGCTTATGAAAGTTACCTGAGAAAGCACCCCAAATCGATGCAGTGAAATGGCTGAAGTTTCAGAATATTTAAAAAATGAACGTGAGCAGGAGTGGAGAGTGGCCCTGCGGGGCTATATGAAAAATAAAGAACGAATCCAGCTTGAACGGGTGCATATGACCGAGCAGGATCCGGATAAGCGAAACAGAGATTTTACGGAAGTAAACTGCGGCCTTTCCCTGGAGGAGGCCCGCAAGGAGGCTCAGTGTTGCCTCGATTGTGTGAATCCAACTTGTATCACCGGCTGCCCCGTCGGGATCAATATCCCAAAATTTATCAAGAAGATCGAAGCCGGTGAGATACTGGATTCAGCAAGGGTTTTGAAGGAGACCAATACGCTTCCTGCCGTGTGTGGCCGGGTCTGTCCCCAGGAGGTTCAGTGCGAACAGGCTTGTTTCTATACCCAAAAGCTTAAAAAGACACCCGTTGCGATAGGTCATCTGGAGCGCTTTGTAGCCGATTATGAGCAGAACAGCGGAGAGATGTCTGTGCCGGATATACCGGAAAAGAACGGGATAAAAGTGGCTTCCATCGGGTCCGGGCCTGCCGGACTGGCCTTCGCCGGGGATATGGCCAAGATGGGGTATGATGTAACCGTGTTTGAGGCACTGCACGAAATAGGAGGTGTTCTGAAATACGGTATTCCGGAATTCAGACTCCCCAACCACATTGTTGATGTGGAAATTGATGTGCTGGAAAAAATGGGAGTGAAGTTTGTAAAGAATTTTATTGTGGGAGCTACCGCTTCGATTGATGATCTGAAAAAGGAAGGATTCAAAGCCTTTATGGTGGGCAGTGGTGCCGGGCTCCCAAACTTTATGCATATTCCCGGGGAGAACTATATCGGTATATACTCCTCCAATGAATATCTGACCAGGGTAAATCTGATGAATGCAGCCGACCCGGACTATGACACCCCGGTAATTTCCGGAAAAAATGTAGCGGTAATCGGAGGCGGTAATACGGCCATGGATGCAGTCAGGACTTCCAAAAGACTGGGAGCAGAGCGCTCCATGATTATCTATCGCAGGTCCATTGAGGAGATGCCTGCCCGTAATGAAGAGATCAAACATGCCCGGGAAGAGGGAGTGGAATTTATGAATCTTCATAATCCTGTGGAATACTATGCAGATGAAAACGGCCGGGTATGCAAAATGAAGGTACAGAAGATGGAGCTCGGTGAGCCGGACTCCTCTGGCAGAAGGAGACCCTTCCCTGTCGAAGGTTCTGAGTTTATCATGGATGTGGACACCGTGGTAGTAAGTGTGGGTGTTTCTCCCAACCCATTAATTCCGTCGAGTATGAAGGAACTGGAGGTCTCCAGATGGGGGACCATTGTGGTGGATGAGGACAGTATGCACAGTTCTGTTGAGGGAGTCTTCGCCGGGGGAGATATCGTCCGGGGAGGAGCCACCGTTATACTGGCCATGGGTGATGGAAGAAAAGCTGCAGCAGCCATGGATCAATATTTAAAAACTAATCAGTTCTGAATGAACATAGTGACCATGTTTTTGTTGAGGCTATAGCTATTCTTATAACGATAAAAATTCCAATAAATGACAATCGGAGTATTGAAGGAAGGTGACCATGAAAACAGGGTGGTGTTTCTTCCCGAACATGTTGCCAGCCTTGTAAAAAAAGAATTTTCGGTCCTGGTGGAAAAGGGTGCGGGTCTCAGGGCTTTTGCATCCGATGAAGACTATACGGAAGCCGGAGCCGGCCTTGGAAGCAGGGCACAGGTTTTAAAGGATGCGGATATGATATTCAGCATCACTCACCCTGCTGAGAGCATTCCTAAGGGCAAAATTCTGGTCTCGAACCTGGGGCCCCTGTCCAACAAGCCCCTGGTTGAAAAACTGGCCAGGGAGGGAGTAATAAGTTACAGTCTGGACATGATTCCCAGGTCCACACGTGCACAGGCGGTGGATGTGCTCTCATCCATGGCAACGGTGGCTGGATACAAATCGGTTTTGGTGGCAGCCGGATCGGTGCCGAAATTCTTTCCCATGTTTATGTCGGCCTCCGGGACCGTCAAACCATCCAGGGTGTTGATTCTGGGTGCGGGGGTTGCCGGATTACAGGCCCTGGCCACTGCAAGGAAACTGGGAGCCGTTGTGGAAGTATTTGATGTACGCGCAGCAGTTAAGGAAGAGGTGATGAGCCTGGGAGGAAAATTTGTGGAGGTCGAAGGAGCCAAAGACGAAGCATCCGCCGGAGGCTACGCTGTTGAGCAAACGGAGGAATACAAAAGGAAACAGGCGGCGTTGATCCAGCAACATGCAAAACAGGCAAATGTGCTTATCACCACTGCCCAGATTCCCGGGAAGAAGGCTCCGGTTCTGATTACAAAAGAGACGGTAGCTGATATGCAACCCGGATCAGTGATCGTTGACCTTGCAGCTTCCACCGGCGGAAATTGCGAACTGACAAAAAATGACGAAACGGTGGTCCACGGCGGGGTGACTATTATCGGAAATTCCAATTTTGCCTCCACCATGCCCTCAGATGCCAGTAAAATGCTTGGCAATAACTATCTGAATTTTCTGAACATGATGATTGGTGAGGACGGGAAAGTGAACCTCGATGTAGAGGATGAGATTGTGCAGCTCACCTGCATTACCCGTGACGGCGTCCTTGTAAATGAGCGCGTTAAGGAAGCCTAAAAAAAATTATTGAACGTATAACTTACAGATATGGAAAGCGTATTACAATTTTTCTATTCTAACAAAGAGGCTATTTTTATAATTGCCCTGACTATCTTCCTGGGCCTGGAGGTGATTTCCAATGTTCCTTCTGTATTGCATACCCCCCTGATGTCGGGGGCCAATGCTATCAGCGGAGTGATTATTATCGGCGGGATCATTCTGGTGGGTCATGCCGATCTGGCGAATCTGAGCGAGGGATTTAATTTGCTCAATCTGATCCTGGGAGTTTTTGCATTGCTTTTTGGAACGCTGAATGTGATTGGTGGTTTTGTGGTTACCGACCGCATGCTTGAAATGTTTAAAAAGAAGAAAAAATAGGTCCTGGCCATGAATACACTGAATATAACAAACGGAGATATTATACTTGAGTTTATATACCTGGTTTCGGCCCTCTTTTTTGTGGTGGGCCTGAAACTGTTAAGCCACCCTGATTCGGCCCGGCGCGGAAATCTTTGGGCAGCTTCTGGTATGATTATGGCTATGATTGCCACCATGGTTCTTCATCGCGATGAAGCAGGGGAAGGAATCAAAGGAAACAATCTGGCCATTATTCTCGGAGCTATTGCCCTGGGAGCTTTGATCGGTGCAGTGGTTGCCCGCCGCATTAAGATGACTGCCATGCCCCAGCTGGTCTCTTTTTTCAATGCGACCGGGGGAGCTGCATCCGCACTGGTGGCGCTCATAGAATTTTCAAATCCTGAAAACCAGAGTGCCCTCGTTACTCTTCTTGGATTGGTCATCGGCAGCATCGCTTTCAGCGGAAGCATGATTGCCTATGGAAAACTGAATGGGAACATCAAGGATATTTTCAGTAAGTGGATGACTTACATCAATCTGATTATTCTTGCCGGTGTTTTGTTCCTCCTGTTCTTTATCCTGTTCGGCGGAGTATCAGCCGGAACCCAGCAGACCCTGGTTTATATCCTCTTGGCAGCTGCATTGGTCTATGGAGTAAGTTTTGTGATGCCCATTGGAGGTGCTGATATGCCGGTGGTGATCTCCCTGCTGAATAGTCTGACAGGGATTGCTGCTGCTATGGGTGGTTTTATTTACCAGAACCAGGCCATGATCCTGGGAGGGATTTTTGTAGGTGCTGCCGGCATGATTTTGACCCTCCTGATGTGCAAGGCCATGAACCGTTCCCTGATCAATGTTATCATTGGAGCCTTTGGCGGAGGCGGAGCCGGAGTGGACCGGGAGAAGGGTGTGGTGAAAGAAGTATCGGTGACCGATCTGGCAGTCATGTTAAACTACAGCAGTAAAGTGGTGATTGTTCCTGGTTATGGGCTTGCAGTTGCACAGGCCCAGCATATTTGCAGCGAACTGGACGAGTTGCTGGAAGCCAACGGGGTAGAGGTGAAATATGCCATCCACCCGGTAGCCGGACGGATGCCCGGTCATATGAATGTGCTGCTGGCTGAAGCGGATGTCCCCTACGATAAACTGATTGAAATGGACGAGATCAATCCGGATATGCCCAAAACCGATGTGGTAGTGGTGATCGGGGCCAACGATGTGGTAAACCCGGCTGCCCTGGACGATCCCTCCAGTCCCATCTACGGGATGCCCATCATCAGGGTTCATGAGGCCAAAAATGTGATTGTGATGAAGCGTGGAATGGGTAAAGGCTATGCCGCCATTGAGAACTATCTCTTCTATGCCGATAACACCCGGATGTTCTTTGGAAGCGCCAAAGATTCCTTACAAAAGCTGGTGACAGAGATTAAGGCTTTATAAGTCCTGCACTGTTTTATTGAAAAAGGCCGCAAATATATAACGTTGTGGCTTTTTTTGTGGACCTCAATCCGGTTTGGACCTTCCGGGGATTGAAAAAAAATCGAAATTAGGGATTTATCACTTGAAATAGAACGTTTATCAAACCTGATATGCTTCTATCAGATTGTTAATAACCTGACAAGGTGCAGAAAAGTATAAGTTTCTGAATGTGTTAATTTTGAAACTGTACCAGGTTTCTTGCGTATAACCATACATTATTCTCAATAATGAAGGGATTACCATGATCTTTAGGTATGGCTTTGAATGAAGATTGCTTTAATGCTAGAGCTAACCACTAAGCTAAAAAAGTCAATTGTTTCTTTAACCAGTTTTGGGGATGGAGTAAAACCTGTCTCTACTATCCGGAAAAACTTTTTAAGATTAGTCCTGATTCTTATTGTTTCTGGGCTTTTCGTTTTTGACGGCTATGGCCAGACCATTATCTGGTTGGAGAATTTCAGTGGTTTGACGGACGGGACTACCGTTGACAATGGCGCGACTGCCTGGTCGGTGGATGTTACGGCCTGTGATTTTACTGATGAAGACAATGGCTATTTTGAGGTTAGGAATAATGCCCTGGAAGGCAGGGATACGGACGGTGAAGCGGTATGGACCTCAGAAGTTGTCGATATTTCCTCCTACACAGATGTTAAGGTAAGTGTTGACCTGTTTGCACTGGGCTTTTTGAGTACACATGGCCCGGATGACTATGTCAGAGCCTATTACTCCCTGGATGGCGGACCAGAGACACTTTTTTATGATGGGGACCAGTCCGGTAATTTTGGTACGGTAACTGCATTTGCCGGTAGTTTTAACGGAAGTACAATCCAGGTTATTATCCGGATGAATAACAGCAGTTATCAACAGATAACCTGGCTCCCTGCAATCAATAATTTTGATAATGTAACGGTCTATGAAAGTCTGGACTCCCGTTATGCCATTCAACCGGGTGGCGATTGGAATGATCCGGCCACATGGTCCTATACCTCAGGAGGGAGCACTTGTAATTGTATTCCTGATGCATTTAGTGAGGTGCATATCAATGAGAATGATGACGGGCAGTCTGTGGCATTAAATGTGGACGGGTATGCCCGATTTGTGACCATTTATAACAATGGCCTTTTGGAGTGGACTTCCAATAACGAAGAATTGCAGATCAACTGGGATGGAGGGATTAATGTACAATTCGGAGGAGAATTGGACGGGACCCGCAATAATTCCAAGATTGAATTTATATCGGATGGCGACGGCAACTTTATTGAGAATGAAGGAACCTTCGCCATCGAGGATCTGGAGCTTGAGAATAGTGGAGGAAGTTTGACCCTGTCGGGTGGTGGGGATATAACCGTTACGGATGAATTCGCCTACATAGATGACAACATCACAGTTACCAATGATAATACAGGGAGCATATATGTTCAGGATGTATTCCGCTTTTACAACGGTAATTCTGAGCTGATTAATAATGGGACCATTTATGTTGCAAATGATCTGATTACCGAACTAGACGACAATTCCATCACCAATAATTCGGGAGGAATTTTAAATTTTGGTCAGGATGTAAATGCAGGTACACGGAGGTTTGTGATTGATAACTCCGGACTGATTGATCAGGAGGGTAGATTCCAGAATATAAGGGCCGGGGAAGTTCAGATCTACAACAGGGCGGGAGCTACCTGGAACTTTGCAGGTATCAGTATCGATCCACAGCTTCAGATGTATTGCAATTTCGATGCCAACCTGTTTAATTATGACGGTGGTGCTGACCAGGACGTTCTGGCGCCTCAGGATGCGTACTGGAACCTGACACTTTCAAATTCCGGAACAAAAGGTTCCCAGGGGAACCTGGATATAAACGGAAACCTGTCTATTGAGGGTTCTGCTGTTCTCGACGTAGCTTCCGGCAACGATGATATCACCCTGGCCGGGAACTGGTCCAATATGGGGACATTTACTGAAGGAACACGAACGGTCACTTTTAATGGCAGCTCCGCTCAATCCATTTCCAATGCCTCGGGGGAGACCTTTTACAACTTAATTGTTAATAATTCCAGTACCGGCCTGACGTTAGGCAACGGTAATGTGATTGCCTCCAATGCCCTGACTATGACACAGGGTAATATCAATGTTGGAACCAACAGGCTTACCCTCGGTACCAGCACAGCCAATGTTGGAACGCTCACCCATACCTCGGGAACGGTCATAGGTGAATTTGAGCGCTGGTTAAATAGCACAGGCATCGATTTCTTATATCCCGTTGGAACCACAAGTTCAGAAAATTTTGCCACTCTGAACTTTACTGCTCTTGTCGGTGGTTCCCTGATCGGAGAATTCAATCCCACCGATCCGGGATCTACAGGCTTACCCATTTCAGAGACCGGGTATACGGTATCGGATCAGTTTACAGATGGATACTGGGATTTTACCGCTGCTAACGGGTTGGCCAGTACGGGTTTCAACATTGATATGGATGCCAACGGATTCACCAGTTATACCCTGGCCGCATCTTCCAGAGTCATTAAGAGGACCAATGGAGGGGCCTGGGTTTTTGACGGGACCCATCTGGACGCAGTACCCCCGACTGTTTATCGTACTAATCTTACCGGAGGTATTTCTACCTTTGGTACCCAGCTTGGTGTCGGACAGTGGTGCATCTCCATTGTCATAGATAGGGCGATCACCGATGTTTCCTGTTTCGGAGGAAGTGATGGGGCCATTGATGTCACTACATCGGGAGGATTTCCCGGCTATACTTTTTCCTGGAGTCACGGACCTACCAGTGAGGATGTATCCGGGTTATCAGCAGGGGATTATATCCTTACAGCAAAAGATGCAGCCGGGTGTACCCAGGATAGCACCTTTACTATTATTGAACCTGCGGTTCTGAATGCTACCGTCAATTCGGTTGGAGTAACCTGTATCGGCGGTTCAGATGGTTCAATTACGATTTCTTCTCCCAGCGGTGGAAGTGGTTCTTATGACTACTCCATAAACGGAGGATCTTCCTGGCAGGCTTCGGGCACTTTTACAAACTTGTCCGCGAATACCTACGATGTTCGTATTAGGGATGCCCTGGCGACGACCTGTGAAATCACTCTCGATGGTGCTCTTGTTCTGACGGATAACAATGATCTGATCCCCCCCACCTTCACAGCTCCTGCTGATATTACTATATACTCGGATGCCAGCTGCGCCTATGATGCGAATGTATCTGCGACGGGAGATGTCACGGATGAGGCGGATAATTGTGGAGTAGGAGAGGCCACCTACTCAGATGCTGTTGATGCATCAGATCCGTGTAGTATTGTAATCACCAGGACCTGGAGCCTGGTAGATGACAATGGTAATTCAGCTGCAGATCAGGATCAGATCATAACCGTAGAAGACAATACGAATCCCACGGCCAGCAACCCGGCGCCGATCAGCGTGGAGTGTGCGGGGGATGTTCCTGCCCCGGATGT